>NZ_CP055152.1 GCF_014075995.1 Adhaeribacter radiodurans
TATTGTAAAATATGCTGTACTCGGCTTTCACCCTAGCATTATGAATAAAGCCAAGGTCATATATAAATACGGCTAAACCAACGATGCTTAGAAGGAATAGGAGGTTATTAATTAGCCCCAGTAACTTTGCTCGGTTTTCTGTGGTTAACTCCTGTACTTTCTTTAAAAATTTATTCATTCTTGTGTTTCAAGCCAAGTACTAATTTAATTTACTGGTAATCTGACTTCTATAAGATATTTGAGAAACAGAAAACCAAAAAAGCCGGCTCCCAAAGGAGAATTAGCTATTAGCAGGGAAATAATCAAAAATAAGATGAGCAAAAAATCACCAGCTGAGCCAGATTTGAGAAATTCTTTGAAAGACGTAAGACGGATTAGTTCAAGCATTTCCCCTATTACGAACAAATACAATTATTGTCGACTTTGGTCGAAATAACTCCCGAGGACACATTATTCATCATTATTCTTATAATTTAAAAATTTGAGATAGATGGAAAGCTTTATCTATGTACAAGATAATATTGATTATTGCAAAGCTGGTTTAAAGCTTTATAAGCAACTATTTCCTCCTCTTTGGGTATTAAAAGTTGTATCTAAACGAAAAAAGATGAAAATACTAAAATTTAAAACTAATATTTCCACTCAAGAGCAAATCGCTTTAATAACCCCAATTCTGGACCAAGTTGAAGGCATTAGCAAGTGGGATATTGATCCTGATAGTAATGACAATATCTTGAGTGTATCGGGGGAAAACTTAAATCCCCAAAAAGTTGAAAATGTGATTCAGAAAGCAGGTTTTAAGGTGGAAGTTCTTCGTATATTAGGCATTGCCGGAGAAAGCTTATAATACCTAAATGGGTCTGCTTCCCATATAAAGAAGTAAAATCTTTAATATTTTAATTTACAGTAAGATTGTATTATCCTTTCAAATAGCTGCGTTAGCAAATAGCACCTCTGCCAAACGTTCATCCCGGTCGTAAATATCTTTCCTGAAATTGATATTTCCTTGGCTATCAATGAAAGTGGTAAAATACACCAGGTACACGGGTACCTGTTTTTCTAAAGTTATCGTTTGCTCCCTACCTGCTTGCATGGCTGTTTGAATCCTTTCATTAGTCCATTCCGGGTAATCTCTCAATAAATAAGCAGCAAGCCTGGCTGGTTCGCTTACCCGAATACAGCCATGGCTAAAAGCTCGGGAATTTTCTTTAAACAAAGACTTAGAAGGCGTATCGTGCAGGTAAATGCTATAGCTGTTCGGGAACAAAAACTTTACCTGTCCCAAGGAGTTAGTTGGCCCAGGCTTTTGTCGGATAACAGGTAAACCATTCCGATGTCCTATTTGCTCCATATTATGACGCTTTAAATAAGTAGCGCTTCGACGTATTCCAGGTACTATCTCCCTCCGTACAATACTAGCCGGAACGTACCAGTAAGGACTAAAGACCACGTACTTGATTTCGCCACTGAAAATTACGGTTTTATGAACGGACTTGCCCACCACCACCCGGCAACTCCAGGCTAAGCTGTCGTTTCGGTAGACATGCAATTTAAAATCCGGAATATTTACAACTAGGTAATCATCTTCTTCCTGAACCGGTAACCACCGGCTACGCTCCATGTTTACCATTATATGTCGGAGGCGCTCTTTTAAAGGGGTATTTAATTCCGCCAAGGTATTGCTCCCGATGGCCCCATCCGGGAGGAGCCCGTGTCGCTTCTGAAATTGCTTCACCGCTGCTACTAGATCGGCATCGAACACTTGACTGGCGGTATCACCAGAAAAATCACCTAAGACCTGTAAACGTTGTTTAATCAGGAGGATGTTAACGGCTTTATCTCCTTGCCGATAACCGTTGTTCTTTGCTGTTATGATTTCCCATTCTTGCTTTTTATCAATTTCCTGGTAGCGTCGCAAGAAGGAGCGCAATAATTCATATTGATGATAGACCGGTTCTCTAGTTAAACTTGCTGGTTGACTTAATAAGCTATCGAGAAGTTGCGTGTAGGGTATTTTCTTTCGGGGCACAAACCATTGCATAGCTTGAGATATAGAATCATTTAAACCTCCCCATGCCGTTCTTGCAAAGGCAAAATAGCCGGCTGTGAGCATAAGTTCAGTTTTAGGATTTGGTTTAACAGTAGCTTCCTGCTGAGATTCGGCTAGTAAAGAATCAAATTCTTGTCGGTAAGGCAGTACTTGCCCGATACCTTCCTGTTCTATATTAATTACTCTATTAGCTACGTTGCTGGCCTGTTCTATAAGACCTTGTTGATCAAACCAGGCGTAAGCAAAGTCACGGTCTTGATAAAACTTTTTAACATTCACTTGGTAGGAGTTAAACTCCGGGTAATCTTGGAAGAACCGTGACAGATAAGTGGAGTCAAGGTTTAGCTCCGTTTGCGCACTAAAATTCCCCGAAACAGTTTTTTTGATTTCAGTTAAAGTGCTGTCTTTTGCTGAAAGTTGAGGTAATTTATTATCAACTGATTTGGATTTCTGGTTACAACTAGTGAATAATAATAAGCTAAAGTAAAAAGGTAAATAAATGGTAAAATTACGTACATGGCCCATATTACGTATACGTACCTTTTTATCAGGGTTTATTTCTTCCTAACTACTAAATTGATTACTTTATTTCATTGTCAGGAACAAGTTCTTCTCTCTTTACTAGTATAATCAATTATCGCTTGGCCAAACGCTTTTGTGCAAGTTGTATTCTTTAAGTTTATAGTATCCCCGTTTTTGCTTCTTCTCTATAGCCTCTATTCTCTCATTTAAGAGCGTTAACTGAGCTGATTGTCTTTCAATACTTTTTTGGAGTAAAATTGTTTTCTTATCAGTTCTTGTCTGGATTAGAAAGGTTTTTAAACTAAGCAGCAGCAGGCAAAGCATGATAAAAAAAAGCAAATAGAATACAGGAGCCATTTCAACTATACGAATTTTCTTCCATTCAAGTAGATCATAATAAGAATCGAAATACGATCTATCCTTATAGAATCTTTATCCAAAACAGCTGTTTTCTTTGTTTGTTAAGTTACTCCAGAGATATAAGCTATATAGGCGGATTTTTAGTATTCCTCCTCTCTAAATAAGTAGAATTTTCCGATAACCCATGATATGTTCAATAGAATTGAAACTATAGAGGATAATACAAGCCCGCTTACTGTTTTAACAAATAAGCTAAGGCTGTTTGCCGAATGGCGGTATTTTGCTTGTTCACCGCTAGGGCTAATGCTTTCCGGGTACCTACAAATACCACTAGCTTTTTCGCCCGGGTAATACCGGTATACACCAGATTGCGGAACAACATGCCAAAGTGCTGGGTGACTACCGGAATGATGATGGTTTCAAACTCACTTCCCTGCGATTTGTGAATGGTAATGGCATAAGCTAAATCCAGCTCTAGCAAGTGTTCTTTCTGATACGTTACTTCTTTTACTTCCTGGCCCGCCTTGAAACTCACGGTAAGTTCCATCTCCTCGTTATCTACCTGGATGATTTGGCCAATATCGCCATTAAACACATTCAAATCATAGTTGTTACGCTTCTGAATCACTCGGTCGGCTTCCCGGAAGATCCGGCCACCTACTATTAGTTGGGCTTTTCCCGAACTGGCCGGATTAATCTTTTCCTGCATGACTTTGTTGAGGTTAGCCGTGCCTAAGCTGCCTTTGGTCATGGGAGAAAGAATCTGGATTTCCGTCTCGGGTCCATAGTACTTGGGAATAATGGCTGCCTGCAATTTCTCGATCATTCCCACAGCCGAAAGGCCGTAGTGCAGGGAAGACCAGGGATGCACTCGTTCGAGTACTTCTTTCAACTCCTCACTCGAACTGCGGCTTTGTTGTAACGCTTCCAGATCCACGTGGCTAAACTTGGCCGGAATAGAGAAGTTACTCCCTTGCGTATACAGGTCCGAAGTTGGGTAGGTACCGGGCGGTTCTTCTAACATGTTATGTTCTTTCACCGTATGGTTAACCGGCGCCTTGGTAACTTTCTTAACTTTGGCGATAAACTTAAGCTGCTCAGTGGTGGCTTCTTCCGAGTCAATGAACAAACAATCTTTTTTCTCTGGCCACACCGTTGGTTGATGAAACGGCGACTCGATGCGGGGTACTTCACCTTGGTTAATCTGATGGGCATAGGAGATGATCAAGGAGGCAGCCGCTTGCCGGAACACTTTGGTCAGCTTCTGGCAAGGCACTACGCTGGAGGCAATCAGATCTTTTAACACGTTACCGGCCCCCACGGCGGGTAGTTGATCGGCATCCCCGATCAGCACCACCTGCCCGTGTAGCGGCACCGCCCGCAGCAAGGCCGCCGCTAAATGAACATCCAACATGGAGCATTCATCAATGATCAAAATGTCCGTTTGCAGCGGGTCTTCTTCGTTGCGCTTAAAACCGCCTTTTCCCGGATCGAACTCCAGCAAGCGGTGGATGGTTTTGGCTTCCAGACCAATCACTTCGCTCATGCGCTGCGCCGCTCTGCCGGTGGGAGCAGCCAGCATGACTTTCTTACTCCTATATTGGAGTACCCCCACCAAAGCCCGGGTAGTGGTGGTTTTCCCGCAACCCGGGCCTCCGGTAAGAATAGAAAGCCGGTGCGCGGTTATTTGGAGCACACTTTCCCGTTGTTCTTCACTCAAGGTAATCTTATTTAGCTGGCAAAACACATCCAGGTCTTGCTGTATATGTTCTTGATCTACCTTAATAGGATTGCCCACCAGTTGTTTTATTTTAGTGGCAATGTATTGTTCATCATAATACAAGGAGTGGGCGTAGAAACATTTTTGTTTATTGCCTTGCTCATCGGGCAGCAACCTGATTTTAAGTTCCTCTTTTTCTTCCATTTCCCGCAGGTTCGTCTCCACGGGAGTAGAACTAGGTAAGGAAATGAGCTCCGTTACCGCTTGCATGATTTGCGGCTGGGTCAAATAACAATGGCCTTCTTCGCGGGCATTTTGCAGCACATGCGCAATAGCTGCCTGAATGCGCTGCGGGGAATCTGGAGCTATGCCCAAACTTAATGCTACTTTATCGGCCGAGAAAAAGCCTATGCCGTAGATGTCAGTAGCTAAGCGATACGGATTGGTTTGCACGAGCTCAATGGCATCGTTGCCGTAGGTCTTGTAAATCTTGACGGCAAACAAAGTAGAGATGTTATGGGATTGTAAAAACAACATCACGTTACTGATTTCCTGGTGTTCTAACCACGCCTGGCGGATCATCTCCAGCTTGAGCTGAGCAATGCCTTCTACTTCGGTGAGCTTTTCGATACTTTTTTCGAATACCGTCAGCGTCTGATCGCCAAAGTGCTTGACGATCCGCTTCGCCGTTACCGGACCTACGCCTTTGATTAAGCCGGAACCTAGGTACTTCTCCAGGGCATTTGCCGTAGCTGGTTTGCGCTCGATAACTTTACTGGCTTTAAATTGCAAACCATAGGCGGGATGGTTGACCCATTCGCCATAGAAGTCCATGGTAGCGCCGGCAAATACTTTGGATTGATGCACCAGCACCGTGGTTTCTTCTTGTGGTCTTTGGAAGCTGTTTACCTTCAGAACGGTATAGCCAGTTTCCACACTATGGAAAGTAATGCGCTTGACTATACCAGATAGCTTTTCTAAATCCGTAGTTGGTTTATGATCTATTGCCGGCATATAATATAATAATTGGGCTAAGAGAGGCAAAGATAAAGCTACCGCCCTCTGAATACTAAAATACAATCCTAAAAGTTAAGAGTAATTGCATGAAGCTTTATGAAGGAACAACCGCGGATTCGTTATTCTTATAAAAATGACGAATCTTTCTATACGCTATTCATACTACTGAGTCACAAATAGGATAGTAATCGATATTACTATTAATAATTACATAAAGATTATCAGTAACATTTGAATAAAGTAATAACGATCGACACTTGGGACGGATTGGGACAGGAATTGCTTAGGTTGGATTATCCGCCTTTAATATAACGAAGGTAATTTATATAGTTACTTAGAGTACTTAGCTGTTTGAATAGGAGGGGATCAACGCATTCGTATTTTTAATTAAATATGTTGTACTAGTTTGATGAAATGTTCTTCTGGGAGCCCCAGGAATTATCGATAATTCTAACTTTTACATCGTAAATGTTCCTATAAGCTATTTAACCCTATTACCTGCCATAATCCCCAAGGGCTAAGCAATGCTAATCGGGAATAATAAAGTATTCTTTTTAATATGGTTCGCCGGTTAGAATTAGGCGATTCTGCTTCTACATTAGCATATTGGAGGTGATTTAAGGAAGATTCCAGGCTTTCAGAATGGACCGCACAACTGGTTGTGGTCACTAAAGTGTCTAACCAAAGCCGGGATTGCTCCGCAATTATTCTCACTTGGGTAAATATTTCATCAATCCGTTTTTCTTGGAGGTCAGATTTTTCTAGTTCATTGCTATAACTTTCCAGCAGATCGTAATTCTTCTGAAGGAGAGGGCGGATAATCTCCTCTGGCATATGTTCCATTTTGCTAAATCTTCTTTGTTGTTCACTATTAACATAGTATAGAAACTTTAGCTAGTAGGTGGTTAGATATTATTGCTTGGGTCGGAGTAAAACAGTTAATTATAGCCTCTTAACTAAGAGCTTAGGAAACCCTATTTAACATAAGTTTGGTTATAAGCCAAAGAGTAAGAGTTGAACCTAGCCAAGTTTTAAAAGAACCTACACGGGGATAGTTTAAGATAGGAGGGGTGCTGGATCGAGGAACTGGTCTCATAACGGGAAAAGTCAAGATTTACTACTTAAAGTGACCGGTTAAAATAGGAGAAGGCAAAACATCAAGTAAGTTTTTCGGTTACTAATAGCTTGCTCACTGCCCGTTACTACTGCTCTCTATGGAAAACACTTTTGGCCTTCCCCTCATCCCGGAAAATGAATCCGAACGGCTCGCCGCATTACGGCGGTTAAACCTTCCTAAAACCTACGTGGAGGATGGCACCTTTAAGCATATCACGGCCATGGCGGCACGCATGTTCCAGGTGCCCATTGCCATTGTCAACGTGGTGGAAGAATACGGTGTGATCACGTTGGCGGGCACCGGGATGGAGGCGGGTACCGTTATTCCCCGGGGAATAAGTCTGTGCTCCCTCTCTATCTTGGATGATAATGTGACGGTCTTTCAGCAGGCCAAAGACGAACCGTGTTTACTGGCCAACCCTTTGGTGCACGGCGAATTTGGTTTAGAATTTTACGCGGCCGCTCCCCTGAAAACGGCTCACGGGCAGAAGATTGGGGCCTTGTGTCTGGTCGATAAAAAGCCCCGGGCATTCTCCGCACTGGATCAGCGCATCCTAGAGAACCTGGCCAGTATTGTCATGGATGAAATAATGAAAAAATCGCAGGAAACTGATACTTAAAGGAACAATAGAAAATTCTCCGGATATAACCAGAAAGTACTTGGCAGAATTTGGTTCAGAAAAGGATTATTCGCTAGAGAATCAATTTATGTCGTTTTACATAACATAACTTATAGGACTCAAAATAAGGAAAGAGCAAGCTGGTTACTGCTTACCCAGAGCAAAAGATTTTCTTTTGGCAATAAAGTTTCCCCCAATCAGGAAAATAGCGGAAAGAAGCAGGAAGAGCAGGGATATACCCAGACAATTGATAAGAACCGACTGGGCACCGATCGTTTTAACATTAAGAAAAGGATACGGATAAAAGCCGGCCCAACTGGCGCGAATCAAAACAAAAAGTAGATAAGCAATAGGATAAAGGAACCAATACCAAATGGTTTTCCAGTTCAATTGATTCTGGTTGCTGAATAGTACCCAATAAATGATAAAAAGCACCGGATTTACTACGTGCAGGAGTTCGTCCACCAGCATTTGAAGATCTTGGGGATCCCAAATAAAGCGTAGCACGAGGTTATAGATAAGTCCCACAATAAAAATATAAATGGCTACTGCCGTTTGTGTGGCTTGTTTGGAAAAGAAAGCTGCTAGTTTAGAGTTTGGCCTAAAAAGCAAACAGGTACTGAGCAAAGCAATAAGGAGGTTAGTGTCCAGCGTAAAGTAGCTAAAATACCGGATGATGGTTTCTGCAGGAGAGGCAATTTGGCTGTGCAGATTCAAGTAGAACTGGCAGAGTAAGGCAATCCATTCTAATAAGAAAATAAGTGTTAGAATACCCTTACGCATATTGTTTAATTATAAATTTATTTATCATTACAACCACTCAATCAGCGAAACGGCAATTCCAATGGTACTTTGCCGGTGGTTATAATCGATCAGGGTTTCTCCGTAACCGTGCGAAAGTTGTAAATGACCTTTCAGGTGCCCTGCTACACGGTAAGTCCAGTCAAATACCAGTTGCCCCCGGTTTTTATTTCCTAACCGTAAAGAATGACTGCCGGTGAGCGCATATAAACTACGACCGCCATTGTAAATCAATGTAGCATCACCGCGGCCCACGTAATCGGTAATCGCTGGGTTTTCATCGTCTGTATCCGGCAAGCGGTACCAGGGCCTGAGGTAAATGGTCCACTTGTTTCGTTCCAGGGCTACGTGCGCAATCACCCGGTTCCAACTACGCGAGAGGGGCAAGGAGCGACCATTCGATTGATGGTTCATCGCTAGGCCCATCATGCGCGCTTTAAAACCGAGCACGTTAAAATTAGTAGCAAAGTTGAGGATTACTTCCGGCTCATAATTGGTTTCCCGGAAAGGACGGGAAAAACCCACGTTATAGATTTGCCAATGGGATTTTTGGGTGTAGGCCACCCACAAATCCCCGTGCGGGCCCAAGATGCCTTGCCAGACCTTAGTTTTAAAACTTAATTGGAATTTAGCTTCATTCTTGCCGTAGTCATATTTAATAGGAGAGGAGTAAAGCGGATTTTCACTGAAAGGCTGCTCATTGGGATTACTTGACCGGCGGCCAGCGGTGATGTATACCGGCTTGTAAGGCGTAATCAAAAAGGTACCCCGCTGGGTAGCGGAATCCAGTTCCCAACGGTCCGTTAAACGATGCGCATCCAGTTTTTCATCGAATAAAGGTGCTACCTGGGCCCGTGCTTCTAAAATTGAAAAGCTAGAAAAAAGTAAGGGCAGGAATGGAACATACCCGATAATGGATCTAAAACAATATTTGCTATTTTTAGGCATTGGATAGATTCTTAGTATAGGGTTAAGGAATTCTATAAGATAAAACCTTTCTGTCTACTGACCGGCATACCTTAGTTTGTCAGCTTGCTTGAGGATATATCCTTTCCAGGGATAAAGCTTCCACTCGCCGTTCCCCCAATGATGTTGACCTTCCGAACCTTGCCGATTTAATAAAATAGCTGCCTGAGCCGGCAGGAAAAGCTCGGCTTGCTGCTGATCTGCTGAGAACAGAATAAAAGCAGATCCCGGTTTTACTTCGGCGTTCTCTAGTGGATTTAAACGGATTCCCGCCGAGCGTAAGGAAACACATTGCTTTTGTAAGTTGGACCAGGTAAACCCAAAAGAGGTCAGACAACTATGCGCATCTTGTCGGCAAGTCACTGGTTTCAAAAGAACGGTATTATCAAAATTTAAAGCGGCTTTGTTGGTAAAAGTTGCTTTCTGGCCGTTAGTGGTTACTTCCCCATATCCTTCCAGCCAAGTCTGGTCCTTTTTCAAGAAGGCTACTTCCCGGACGGATATTTGTCCTTCGGAAAGGAAAGTATAATCAGCAAAAAGCGTATCCCCTTTCATTTGCCCCGCAATACTACCGGTGTTGAGGTCTTTCTCGGCAAAAGCATATATTAATTCTCCTATCATAGAATCACCCACCGGATTCAGGTGTAGCAGAACACTATCCTGGCTGGAGCTGTACTGATAGCAAGATGACGTTAGTTGATTATTACTTGCTTTTACAGCAGTATTCTCAGTAGTATTCATCTTTTGCTCGCTCTGGCAGCTCATTAGAAGACTAAAGCTGGCAGCCAGGATAAATAATTTTATTTTCATGAGGTGGTAACGGGCAGCAGGGATTTAGACAAGTGAAGCCTTCTTTAATAAAGGAAGAGTAATTTACTTACTTAATGGCAATTTGCTTTAATAATTCGCGCATTTCGGTGAGTAGCACTTCTTCTTTCGTGGGTGCCGGTGGTATAAAAGGGGCCGCGATTTTTCTTCGAGTAAGAGTATTCATTCCTTTTACTACCAGAAAAATGATAAAAGCCAGGATGATAAAGTTAATCAGGATGGTAATAAAGTTACCCCAGGCGAATACCGGACCTAGCTTTTTTGCATCTGCTAAAGCCATTCCTTCGGTAATTTTATCCGAAAGAGCAATGTACAAGTTACTAAAATCGACATCACCGATAACTTTGCCCACCAGCGGCATTACTAAGTCGTTTACCACAGAATCAACAATACGCCCAAAGGCGGCACCAATAATGACCCCTACGGCTAAGTCAATAACATTGCCCCGCATGGCAAATTCTTTGAATTCTTTCAACATATTAGGAAGTGGTTACAGGTTTATGGAATGTTATATTTAAATAGAAAAGCAATTACTTTCTATCGGTAAAGTTCTGGATGTTATATAGTATACCAAAGGCGAGCGCTTGACTATACTGGACATTCTGGTCCTGGTCCCGGTCATAGAGCCCAATACCCATTAGGTTGACACTGATCACTTTGTATACTTTAGCCGTTATGGTGGCACTCAAGCGGTGATCAATGGTATTAAAAGCGATATTTTCGTAGTTAGCATATCCCAAGTAGTTCACTTTCAAGTTTAAATTGGGCGCAATATCTTTTTCTAAGTCTGCCTGCACCATGGCGGCTAACCATTCCTGGCGGATAGTTTTACCGAGTGGTACCCCGTAGCGTTCATTTAAGCCTACGGCCGGATCGTTAAGGAAAGTAAAGCGGGGCGCAAAGGGACTTAAGCGCAGGGAAAACCAAGGAACTGGTTTATACTCAAACCCCGTGGAGAAGGTAAGAAAGCCCGGGGATAAAAAGTTAGAAATAAGTCTATCGGGGCTATCTTCCTTGTATTCATAGCCCGGAGCAAATTGGGAGATGAAGTTGGTTGCAAAGAAGCCATTCCACTTCGAAGTAAGTTGATAACCCACTTTAGTATCCAGAAAGATGCGGTCCAGACTTTTACGCATATCCTGCCCCGAATTTTTAATTAAGCCATACTGTAATTCCGTCGTATTGTCCCACGACAGCCGATCTTTCAAGTAATTGGCTTTGGCGTTGAGAAATAAACCGAGTGCAATAGAGTTATTGCCGCCCGCCTTCCAGTTATCGCTGAAAGAAGCTTGATTAATATTAATCCCAGCCGAAAAAGACCGGCGCCAGTAAGTGGTATCCGTCTGGGCTAAACTGTTGGTTAGACATCCGATGCCGAGCAAAATGGTCCAATAAAATTTCAACATAGGCTTGGTAAAAGGAGGTAAGATGTGCAATTAATTATTCAGTATTGGGAGTAGCACCTTGTAATTGAAAATGCAGGAAAATTGAATGGGAGTTCTACTGGTATGTCCCTTTTTAAATTCCTGGACAATATTAATGGGCCTCCTTCTCGCATCCAAGTCTTAATCAGGTAACAGATGTTACACTTTATAAGATGTAACAAGATAATCAACGCCTCTAATAAGTAGGTGTTTTCAGATTTAGCAGGGAAAACACAAGATTTAGATTAACTTACAGCGAGTTAGGGGTTATTAAAGGAAGGATGAAGTTAATAATATTGCCTGTAACGACTTGAGACAAGGATTCAAACTATAAGCGGTGGTTTAGGAGTCGGGGAAACAGGTGAGTCAGTTAAAAATTGTTTTTTACCCCTAAATCATGAAAAATGTATTCTTAGAACTGGTGTATCCGCCTTTGATGCCTTACGCTGACTTATTAGCAAACCTGATGTTTTTAAGTACTTTCATCGGGTTGTTAGTAATCATTATTTTGACCTTAGTGAATAAGGTAAAATCCCACGCTAATTATTTACTAAGCCTATCCCTGATTAGTGTCACGCTTTTTACCTTCACGAGTGCTTTGCTAATCAATCATGCGATTTTCCAAGTGCCACACTTGTTCCGCATCAACATGCCCCTACATTACCTGGTAGCTCCCTGCGCTTACCTCTACGTTCGGGCAGTTCTTTACCAGGAAAGTAAGTTCCAGCGCCTTGATTGGTTACATTTTGTGCCTTTCCTTTTACATACGGGGGAATTGCTGCCTTTTATGCTGCATTCAGCCGCGTATAAATTAACGTATTTACAACAGTTATTAGTGGATGTGGATGGCGTAACCAAACAGAAGGAAGGTTTGCTGCCAGATTACTATCACCCGGTGCTCAAGTTTATGATCGGCAATGTGTACGTTGTCCTGCAGTGGCAATTAATTCGTCGGTTTAGTATTCAGAATGCATCTAACTATTTTCCAAACCATAAACAATTTCTTAATTGGTTATGGGTATTTACTTTACTCAATACCTTCCTCTATCCTCCCGTGTTAATAGCGATGTTTCTGCCAATATCGATTACTCTTCTGACTACTTTTATTGTCGTTAGTTTAGGCAGTTACTTGCTGATTACTTCCACGATGCTGTTTTTTCGACCTTATATATTATATGGTCTGGTGGATTCTGAACCTACCTTCCAGCTATCCAAGCATCCGGAAGAAGCTTTATCCAGTATGATTAAAGAAAGTTCGGAACGGGTATATTCTTTATCAGTAGAAAAAAGGCAGGAATACCGGCAAAAAGTGGAGGCCTACATGGCGCAAAACCAGCCTTTCTTAAAAAAGGGTTATTCCATTAAAGATTTGGTTCAGGAGGTAAATGTTCCGCAGCATCATTTGTCGAGTCTCATCAATCAGGAGTACGGTATTAATTTCAACGACTTTATCAATTGCTACCGGGTAGAATACGTGAAAAGTAAATTAAAACAGCCGGAATGGCGAAACTTAACTTTAGAAGGTATTGCCTTGGAAGCTGGCTTTACCAATCGAACTACTTTCTTTCGAGCCTTTACGAAACTTACCGGTCTTTCCCCTTCTAAGTTTATCACGAAAGATTCTCCGGACCTCCAAGGAGGTGACAAAGCTTAACCCTATAATTTTGTTACATATTCTAATACGTAACACCGTTCCTGCTTCTATTCTTGGTACCGCCGTTGATGTTCTTTATTTTTAGTTGTCTTATCTGAACAGGCTAGACGTGTTTAGCTAATGGCAACTACTGTATGAATATTCTCATGCTAATGATCACATTAAAGCAATTCCACGAGTTAACCCCAGCTGAACAATTAACCATGTTATGGGAAAATGGCTTGTATCTGGCGAGCCGGCAGCAGGTTGATGCATCGGAAGTTAACCTGTACCAGGTGGGTGACTTTTTTGTCGAGATTTGTTTTTATAGCCTAAACGACTTTCGCTTTGTCCAAGCTTTTGCAGATACCGGACTATTACTTCCGTATTTAGAGCAGGTTAATATAGATCATCTATACAAATAGATAACCTGATTTAAGTAATTTAGACAAATAGCACTATGTGGTTACCCATTGTATTTTTAATTGGTTTAGTTGCTAGTGTAACAGGAGGATATAAGTATGCTCATTGGAAATACAACCGCAAGGAACTAGTTTGGAAAGCTAGTGGCGTGGAAAGTGCCATTATCAGCTTTTACGGGTTATTGCTTTCTTTTACTTTGCTTTCTTCTGGTAATGCGATGAAAGATCGCTTAGCTCTAGTTCATCAACACGCGGATGCTTTATCGGAGTTATACTTGCAAAGTGGCTTTCTAAATAATCCCTTAAAAGCAGAACTTCAAGGCTACGTGGTTAATGTACTGGAAATTAAGATTGCCTATAGTAAAGCTCCGCGTCGGGAGCAATTAAGTTGGGAGAAAAAAGCGGATCAATTAACTCGTTCTCTGTGGCGAACAATTCTGGCTACCGGTAGAAATTCCACAAAACTGCAACTTGAGGTGGTACAAATAGCTTCGGCCCTGCACCGGGCTTCCGCAATAGGGTACCGATCTTTTTACAGTAATCATGACCGTTTACCCGTCACGATAATTGTTCTGGTCGTACTAGGGGCGTGGTTAGTAGGCATACTAGTGGGATTTATGAACGGCTTTAACCGGGAGCATCATTTGTTGGTACCGCTTATTTTTATTGTCCTTACCAGCTTAACTATTCTGACTATTCTGGATTTAAATAATCCTGCTCTGGGGCAGATCCGCCCTTCGTTTGAAAACTACGCGGACTTGTTACAATACTTGCGACAAGCTCAATCTTGATAATAGCTAATTGAAAAATCGTTGATGACTTGTCCTGAAAAAAGTTGACCATAAAAAGAGTAACTTATGGAACAACTTTCTCAGCTACGTATGCAAAATCATGATTTAATCATGCGTCAAATGGTGGAGGAGATCCACCGCGGCTTGTTCAATATCGAGCAGGCAGCAATCAAGTTTGAGGTAAACCGTAAAACGGTGAAGCATTGGTTGGATAAGGTAGAGCAAGATGTAAGCTTCCCCAAAAATAGAACTGTTTAGGAAGAGAAAAAACTTAACTTAGAACAGGGCATATGAAAAGAAAAATCTTCACTCCCCAACAAATTGCCAAGATTCTCAAGGAATTTGAGGATGGTAAAAGTGCGGCCGAGATTAGCCGGGAACATGGTGTGAGCCAGGCCGCTTTTTACAAATGGCGCCAGCGCTACAATGGCATGGATGCCACGGAACTTAAGCGGCTCAAAGAATTAGAAGAGGAGAACCGCCGGCTCAAGCAGATGTATGCGGAACAGGCCCTTGACTTGAAGTTGGCCAGAGAGATTATTGAAAAAAAGCTTTAAAGCCCTGCCAAAAGCGACAGCTAGTGGATGAGGTATATCAGCAACCACAAGCCGGCATTAGCAGGGCGTGCCGGGTATTAAACCTGAGTAAGTCGGTTTACTACTATCAAGCTGTTAAAGAGAACCAGCCTGTGGAAGAAGCTTTACGGCAGAAAGCCGAGCAGCATCCCCGGGAAGGTTTCTGGAAAGCTTATGGACGGTTACGAAAGGAAGGCCAACTATGGAATCATAAACGGGTGTACCGCATCTATAAGGCTATGGGATTAAATATCCGGCGCACAACCAAGAAGCGCTTGTCCGCCCGCATTCAGCAGCCCCTGCAAGTACCAGAGGCGTTGAATCACACCTGGTCGATTGATTTTATGAGTGATGCTTTGCTGAACGGGCGAAAGTTCCGCTCTTTCCATGTGCTGGATGATTTTAACCGGGAAGCGTTGCATATTGAGGTGGATTTCTCTTTAAAGAGCAACCGGGTGGTATGGGTACTTAATCATTTGTTAAAGCGAAGGGAAAAACCGAAACAGATCCGAATGGATAACGGACCAGAGTTTATTGCCGCACTCATGGCTGAATGGAGCCAGATGCATGGAGTAGAGTTTATTTACATTCAACCAGGTAAACCCACCCAGAACGCTTTTGTAGAACGCTTCAACGGTACTTTCCGCCGACATGTACTCAATGCTTATCTGTTTGAAGACTTAAATGAAGTGCGAGAAATTACAACTGCTTGGCTAGAGGATTATAACTATACCAGGCCCCATGATGCACTTGGAGGATTAGCCCCAATTGAATTTGCTCAGAAAAAACAATGTGAATCAGTAATATCAGCTTAAACAAATTTTATACTTTTATCCAGTTCTAAATTGGGGAAGCCGATAGTTGAACATGAAGTAGGAAAATCCAAAGACTCTTCATTTTTGCTTGTATGGCCATCAATTTGCATTGGAATACTTATCAGTATAGCTTTCATTTTTGCAAAAACACTTAATATTCAAATATTAGATGAAGATAAGAATATTGGAATACCTTATGGTTGGGCAAGTTTATTATTGATTGTAGCATTTTTTCCTGCTTTAATCATTTGGAATAAGGTCTACTCACAGTTGGCTTTTGTCAGGAAGAACTGGTTTGATGTAAAAGAATGGAATAGAATTGAGTATTTCGAAAGCTAATTGCTAATAATTGGATTTTAAAATAAACTATAAGCAAAGACACACAGAAAGCCGACTCTGACAGCAAGAAGTTAACCATTCTATTTTACATAAAAGCAATTATAGGCAAACTTCATAATGGGATTTGGGAGTAAAAGACTAACAAATATTAAAATAGAACCACAGACTAATTCAGGGATCTATACTCATTAGGAGTTTGGCCCACCAAGTGCTTGAAAAGCCGGGTAAAATGCGGTGGATATTTAAAGCCAATCTCATACCCAATCTCACTAATCGATTTACTGGTATCCAGTACCTTGCCTTTAGCCACGTCGATCACTTTATCCTGAATAAATTCCTGAGCGGATCTTCCCGTTTCTTTCTTAACTAAATCGCCGAAATATTTGGCCGATAAATGCAGCTTTTCGGCACAATAGCTGACGGAAGGTAATCCGATAGTTTGGGGCTTATCCGATTGAAAATAGTTATCCAACAATTTCTCCAATCGGACTAATATATCTTTGTGAACATGGTCCCGGGTAATAAACTGCCGATCATAAAAACGAACACAATATTTTAAGAACAGCTCCATGTTACTCACTATCAAAGCCTTGCTATGTTTATCAATGGCCTGCTCTAATTCGTAGCGGATTTTAGTGAAGCATTCCAAAACAACCTGCCTCTCCCGTTCCGCCAGATGGAGAGCTTCGTTCACCTCGTAAGAGAAGAAACTATAATCTTTGATGTGCCGGCCCAGGGAAGTACCCCGGATTAAATCCGGATGAAACACCAGGGCCCAACCGGTAGGCTGTAACATTTTCCCCTGTTCCTCAAACCCAAATACCTGGCCCGGAGAGATAAAAAGTAAAGTGCCATCCTGGTAATCGTAATGCTGGCGGCCATACTTCATTTCGGCACACTTTTCCTCTTTTAAAAAGACGATGTACAGCTCCGAATAATAACGGACTTGGGGAATGAGCCTTGACAGGGACTGATCCAGCACACTTACCAAGGGATGAAGCGTTGGCTGGCCTCTTTCGGTGTTAAACTGCGCTACACTTTCCAGTTTGATGATTTGATCCATAATATCTAAACGTAACTACCTCAAAAGTATAAGAATAATCAACTAATTTTTTCATTCCCTGCCTTCAACAGGAATAATGGTAAGCAATTCAGGAATAGGTATAAGCCCTTGATCACCAAGAAGGAAGAACTTTGTGAAAATATAAATTAACCCATCCTTGGCGGTATAAGAGGAGTTTACTAGTAATTGAGAATACTAGCGGGAGAATAATTTTAAAAGCGTTATGAAAGCAAAAAGATGGGTCTTTACCTGGTTGGTTATGGGGGTATCGTGGCACCAGGTGCCAGCACAAACGAGTGCTGACAGTACCATAACCAAAAAGAAATATCAGGCAAAAGCACCTAAAACTCGGCCGTTTGGTGCCGAGGCGTTTAAAGCTTCTTCTAAAACAACCCTGCGCTGGTTAGGTATGGCCGGTTTCTTCATTAATAGTCGGGGAACCACTCTGATGGTAGACCCGCTATTAAAAGGCTTTGATATGCCGCTTCTGATTGACTTTCCAATTGATACCAAAGATGTTCCTAAATTGGACGCGGTGTTGGTTACGCATGCTGATAATGATCACTATAGTGTGCCCACCAATCGGGATCTAAAACCTGTTACGAAGGCCTATCACTCCACTATCTACGTAGATTCATTGATGAAAAATGAAGGTTTTCCTTCCTTTGGCCATAACATCCAGGATACGTTTCAGGTAGGGCAAGTGCGGGTAAAACTAACGCCGGCGGATCATGCTTATCAGAACGCCTATCCAGGCATGAGTAAGCGTAAGTTCAAAAATGAAGATGCCTGCGGGTTCTGGCTGGAAACGCCGGATGGTACCATTTGGGCACCCGGTGATTCCCGGTTATTGCCCGAGCACCTGCAATTTCCTACCCCCGATGCCATTCTGTTTGATTTTTCGGATAGTGAATGGCATTTCACCTTAGCTGGGGCGGTGAAAATTGCTAATGCGTATCCCAACACGCCACTGTTGCTGAATCATTGGGGCTCGGTCGATGCGGCTGATTTTACGCCTTTTAATGCGGACCCGGAACAGTTGAAAAAACTCGTAGTGAATCCGGGTCGCATCCACGTGTTAGCTCCAGGTGAACCCTTTCGGCTAAAACGGTTGAAAAATCAGAAAAGGTAGCGGGAGATTTTACATAAACTTTCTTTTCGAAAAGGCTTATACATCTAAATACTTTACCTTTTAACTAAAAGCCAGAATGAAGTTACCATTTGTTTTTATTTTCCTATTTAGTGTGGTTACCTATCGTACGGCAATTGCTCAGAAAAATGAAATGCTCATCCGTATTTCGGAAATCGAAATCTATCCCGAAAGCCTCTCGGCTTACAAAGCTATCTTGAAAGAAGAAGCGGCAGCTTCGGTAAGATTAGAACCAGGTGTCATTTCCATTTTCCCCATGTACCAGCAAAAGGACAGCACACAAATCAGAATATTAGAAATTTACGCTAGCAAGGAAGCCTATCAATCGCATATAAAATCACCCCACTTTCAGAAGTACAAAACTACAACGCTCAGTATGGTCAAGTCGCTTCAGTTAATTGATATGGAGGCATTAGATCCGAAGACCATGCAGCAAATATTCAGTAAGCTAAAGGATAAAACGAAATGAAATACCTTAATTAACAAAACCTATTAACATTAAACGAGATTTTTAGTCCAGAACATTAGTTAAAGAATAAAACGACACCCAGAAATAATTTCTATTTATCATAATAGTAGTTATTTGGACAAAAACGTTTGTTAATTTTCATTCTTCTCTCTGGCCATGCTGCGGCCGTTCACCCAGTACAATGTAACGAGTAGTAACAGATCAGTCAGCTAAGTTACTTACCTTGGGTTCAATCCAAATTATCTTTTCTGCATATTGGAGGACTATTCTGAACTCTATTGGTCTGCACTATGTCCTGGAGACAACATCACTGAAAAGCCTAATTCATCATACTCCTTGCCATTTCAAAATAAGAAACGCGCTTGCGGCTAAGACTTCAAAGCACATAAAAAATACCTGTTTTGGTGAAGTTATAAATACAAATTATGGTGATATCCCATTTATTATAGAATAAGAAAGGTACTACTCCCACTTCTCTATTGAGCGCATGATATTATTTGACAACGGCTTTTTTCACCTGGATTATGATCCGGCTACGGATACGGTATTTGTGAAGCTACCCGATATGCGCACGCAAGGATTAAGTGAAGCCGAAGAATGCTTTCGGATTATGGTGGAGCACGTTAACAACTACCACGTGCAGAATCTCTTGTTAGATTCCCGCCAGGCGCTGGTGGAAGTAGGAGATACCGAATACAATCACCTTATTTACCGGGTCTCGCTCCAACTCAAAAAAACGAATCTCAAAAAAGTAGCTCGCCTGGCCAGTTCTTTACCTAAACTGGAATCGATGGCCCACTGGGTACAAGCCCAGGTTTTAACCAGCCCGCCGGCTAGTTACCTGATTAAAAACTTCACCAGCCAAGAAGCCGCTTTAGAATGGTTAACCGGCAACTCCTTGCGTTCGGATATATAAGCTTACGGGTGAGGTATTGGTGAAGAGATAAAGGACTCGGTAGGAGTAAATAGCCATTGATGAGCCAGGTCAACATCCGTAAAAACAGCTACTTGTATTTTGGCTTGTAAGCGCTCATCAATGGCTACTAAATCCTGAATGTGATAAGTCGCGAGCACTTCCAACACCATTGGCCGGATCAGGTAAGCATAATCGTGCTGGAGGGAGGCCGGAAAGCTGGAAAATATTTCTGCCACGAGCCAGTGCTGGTCGGCTAGTTCCAGAAACTCGGCCTGTTGCAGATTGCACAGCCATTTGGTAAGCTGGTGCTGGTGGGCATAATCCCGGGCCCGGGTAATAACGGCTCGAAAATGCGTGCTGTCGGGATGAGTAAACCATTCCAGCTCCAAGTAGCTTTGCTCTTGGTTAAGCTGAATTCTAGCGGTCTCATCAGTATACATGGTTTGTAATAACAGAGCCTTCATACACGTGGGGATTACAAGTAAACAAACGACAACGAGCAGCTGAAAGCCAGAAGAGAAGATGTTCTGGAAGGGAGAATGTTAAGCCCGGAAAACAGACCAACCTAGTCTGTTTTCTACCGGGTAGTTAAGTAGTTATTTCCCTGTACGCAAACCGTTCTAAAAAAATGGAAGTATTTGAATTTAAAAGAAAAACACCTTTTAATTGTAAAATAGCTATTCTGGATGAATCGCCAGCTATTGCTTGCTTCACGGATCTTGTTTAACCAACAAAGAAAGTAGCAGCTAGGTAGATGATGTTCATTCGTTCTTTCCTAACCTCTTTTATTTATTCTCTCCCCATGCATCTCAGAAATCAAACAAGGGCATTAATTTAAGCGATGGCTTTATAGGACGGATTTTCTGCCCAAATACTCCCCCTATGTCTCGTGCTTATTTCTGCTCTTTTTTCTGATACAACTTTGGTCAACGTATATCAAGACTAGACACTTGCCTGCTATCCAGGATCATTTAGAAAATAACATTCCACCCAAATGCGGGAATTTTGACTGGTTGAAAATTGAGAATCTTCGGAGTAGAGGGGCTTTCTTGTTTTCTCTTATTCCCATTATGGGTTCTTCTGGTGGGTCGGCCGTCTATTGTGTTATAAATATACCAGGAGTATGGCTACTAACGCACCTTGCCTCCCCTGTTCATCATCCTTAAGGCGCAAGTTATTTTCATTTACTTCCCAAACCTATACCTAGCTCCCCTGTTGTGGTTAGATATTTGATAATAATAAATACGTTTTGTGCTTTTGTTTTCTTTTGATTATGGAGAACCCTTCCGGTGTTCTCGCCGCCTTTTGGCAAAGTTCTACGTCTTATAACTATCAAGCCAACTGAAGTACTATGCCCATGACTTTATACCATTTCAATAAAGGTTCTCATCAGGAACGAACGGCCTTGATTAGCCTGCACGGAACATTTCTAGCAGATCGGCCGGGGAATAAATACCGGGTATGCCTCTATCACATGGGAGAGTTCTTCGCGGAGGCTTACTACCAAGTAAAAGGTAATCAACTGGAGTTAGTACGGGGTTTTAATAACCGGGAGTTCCTGGACCCTTATCTGGACAAGATCACTTTACCTGATATCTACTAGGGTAGATAGCTTTTGATTGCGATTCGCAATAGAACATTCATATTGGAGTAGATCTATTCGCCATGGTAAGCGCAGCTTTACAGGGCTGCTTACCCTCTTACCAATGCCCTGTTGCAACTAGAGGAAGTAGTTTCCCAAGAGGAACCTGCTTCCTCTAGAAAAGTTAAATCCTTTTAACATTCACGGCATTCATGCCTTTTTTACCTTTTTCCTGGTCAAACTCGACCTGGTCATTTTCAGAAATGGTATCAATCAGCCCGGTTTGGTGGACAAACAAATCTTCGTTTGAACCATCTACTTTGATAAATCCGAAACCTTTTTCGCGGTTGTAAAACTTTACTGTTCCTGTATAAGCACTCATTTCCAATGGGATTATAGAATAAGAATCTAACCTACGTAAATTAAATTGCTTAACCCAGGTCTAATTAAGATTAATTCTAGTGATTAATTTTCTGTCGACCGGCAGAAATGTTTCAGCCATTTTATCAGGTTTTGTGGTGAGCAGCTTTTTTACTACCCTGAGCACACAAGCATGCTATACCGGGAACGTTTTTATTTAACCTAACCAACGATTATGGGACTAGTAAATAGCTGGTCTGGCAGCTCCTCAAAGCTTTTTGGCATTTAAAGCTAACTATGTATTTATTCTAGTATATTTAGCCAGGTAGAAAACCGCTTAGCTCAGTTCTGCTAGCTTATTGCCCTTTTTATGGTTTTGCCCCTAGTTTATTCTCATTCCATCCATCTTTCTAACCTGCCTCCCTTTATGAAAAAAATAATGACTGCTCTTTTTCTGGTCGCTCTGGTCATTACGGGCGTTACCTTTAGCTGTACCCGCATTGATGCCGGCCACGAAGGTATTCTGGTCAAACAATATGGTTCCGATAAAGGCGTGCAAGATGTCTCCTTAGTGACCGGACGCGTCTTCTATAATCCCTTATCGGAAAACGTGTACGAATTTCCCATCTTTATTCAAACGGCCGATTACGAAGCCTTTAATGTGAACGCCAAAGATGGCTCGGTCTTTACCGTGGACCCGACCATTTCTTTTGCCGTTACCCCGGGTAAATCCCCGCATATATTTTCTAAATACCGCAAACGGATAGAAGAAATAACGAAAACTACCTTGTACAATTATGTCAAAGATGCATTTCGCAACCAAATGAATAAATATTCGACCGATGAGCTAATCAGTAACTGACAAAAGTTTGAAGCTGATGTCCAGGCGACGCTGGCCACCACCTTGGAAGCAGATGGCTTTAAACTGGAACAATTAACGAGTGGGCTCCAGTATCCCGATGCCATTGTGCGGGCGATAGATGCCAAGAACAAAGCCGTACAGGAAGCCATGCAGGTGGAAAATGAGTTAAAGGTAGCCGAAGCGCAGGCCAAGAAGTTGATTATCCAAGCCGAAGCCGAGAAGAAGGCCAATGATTTAAAACAGTCCGCTTTAACCCCCTTGTTGATCCAGCAGCAGTTTATTGAAAAATGGGACGGGCATACCCCGCTGTATGGCAATTCCCCCGTAATGTTTAAGAATGTGCAGTAAGGAAGAACAAGAAAGGATATCTTGTCAAAAATCAATTTTCATTTATAATGGAAAAGCATCCTTGTCTCATTATTCCCATCTCCTAAAACAATATTGACTTTTTGATTTGAGAGATAGCTTTATAAGATAGATATATCGCCAAAAAGACCTGCTAATTGCAGGTCTTTTTGCTTCTCATTTTTTCGTCGTTTCGTGAGACGAATCTGGTCAACTTATTTCAGGACTAAATGATAAAAAAGAACAAAAAAGTATTATAAAATTTGGTTTAAGACAAACTTAATCGTAATATTACGATACAATAGTTATTAACTAACATATGGGCGTTACGAAAACCCAAAATTTTACTGCCTCGCAAAACCAACTAGCGAACATGGCCAAAGCTTTAGGCCATCCGGCCCGGATAGCGATTTTGGAAGCTTTGATCAAAAGGCAATCGTGTATTTGTAGCGACCTGGTAGAAGAATTGCCTTTAGCACAAGCAACTGTATCGCAACACCTGAAAGAATTAAAAGCGGTAGGTTTAATTAAAGGCGAAATCGAAGGTACTAGCGTTTGTTATTGCATTAATGAACCTGTATGGGAGCAAGCCCGAGATATGCTGCTCCACTTGTTTACTTCCCCTACGTCAGCTCCTAAATGCTGTTAACCATGGAAACCAAGACCACTTTAAACACGATCCAACTAGCCACTACAGCCGACCGAGCCGCCATTGTAGACTTGCTAGAGTCCCTTCATCTACCAACCGTAGATTTACCGGTAACGCTCGATAATTTTGTTATCGCGAAAGATAAAGAAACGGTAGTCGGTTGTGGTGGTTTGGAATTATACGGCTCTATAGCGCTGCTGCGATCATTAGCAGTGGCTACCCACTTACAAGGTCAAGGTTTAGGTAATTTACTTTACCGGGCTGCTCTGGATCTGGCGCTAGAAAAAGGTATACAGGAAGTATATCTGATTACCACTACAGCGGCCGATTTCTTCTTAAAACAAGACTTTAGGAAGGTAGAACGGGCACAGGTACCCACGGTAATTCAACAAACCGCTCAATTTACCTCGGTGTGTCCTACTTCTGCTACCATTATGCAAAAGACCATCATTTAATAAATTTGCTTTTAACCATCGTAATAAAACAATAAACCGATAAACTTTAAAACTATGCAAACCGCAGAAGAACTAAAACAAATTGTTAAAGAAAAGTACGGCGAAATAGCGCTCCAAAGTAAAGAACAAAATGAAAGCTCTTGTTGTGGCGCTACTAGTTGCTGTGCGACCGACATCACTATAATGGCCGAAGATTATTCCAATCTTCAAGGCTATCAATCTACCGCTGACTTAGGCTTAGGGTGCGGCTTACCTACGGAATACGCGCACCTGAAAGCAGGTGACACGATTCTGGATTTAGGCTCCGGTGCCGGGAATGATTGCTTTGTGGCTCGGTCCGTAGTAGGGGAAACGGGTAAAGTGATTGGCGTAGACATGACCGAAGCTATGATCCAAAAAGCAAAAGCCAATGCGCAAAAACTAGGCTTTTCGAACGTGGAATTTCGCTTGGGAGAAATTGAGGATCTACCATTAGCCGCTAACCGGGTAGATGTAGTAGTTAGTAATTGCGTGCTAAACCTGGTACCTAATAAAGAGCAAGCTTTCAAGGAAACTTACCGGGTATTGAAGCCTAAAGGACATTTTAGTATTTCGGATGTAGTGTTGGAAGGGGAATTACCAACTGGTTTACAAAAAGCTGCCGAAATGTACGCGGGTTGTGTCTCGGGTGCCATTCAGCAGGGAGAATACCTGGCGATCATCGCGCGAACTGGTTTTACGAACGTGCAAGTACAAAAGAAACGCTTGATTACCTTACCCGATGATGTACTTGCTAATTACTTATCTGCGGAAGAGCTAACGGCCTATAAAGCGAGCGGTACCGGCATTTACAGCATTACCGTGTACGCGGAAAAACCCGATGCTTCTTGCTGTACACCTGGTTCTGGTTGCTGCTAATCTTTCGAAATAACCTGAAACAAATAACCCATGAGAATCGCTCTTTTCAGTGATATTCACGCGAACCTACCTGCTTTAGAAGCAGTGCTGGCAGATATGGACCAGCAAAATCTGGATGCCGTTTATTGCCTTGGGGACCTGGTTGGTTATGCTACCTGGCCCAACGAAGTAGTAGCCGAAATTCGGAAAAGAAGAATCCCAACGATTGCAGGCAATTACGATGAAGGCGTAGGATTAGGGAGTCCTAACTGCGGGTGCGCTTACAAAACGGATGGCGAAAAAGACTTGGGGCAACAATCCATTGATTATACCAACTTCGTGATAACCGAGAAAAACCGGAACTACTTGCGGATGCTGCCTAGACACTTACGAGTAGTGTTCCAGGACAACTCCGAAGAAGCGAATAAAATCGAAATGTTGTTGGTGCACGGCAGTCCCCGTAAAATCAATGAATACCTGTTTGAAGACCGACCCGAGAAAAGCTTTTTACGAATGATGGAAGAAGCTCGGGCGGACATCTTGTTTTTTGGCCATACCCATAAACCATACCACCGGGCCATGCCTTACGAGCACGAAGGGCAAACCCGCTACCGGCACGCCATTAACATCGGCTCCGTGGGTAAGCCGAAAGATGGCGATCCGCGCAGCTGCTATGTGATTCTGGAGCTAATACCGGAGAGTAATTTAACTACTCCCGATAGTATCCAAGTAGAATTTGTGCGGGTAGCCTACGACGTAGAAAAAGCGGCTCAGGCCGTAGAAGCCAGTCCTTTACCGAATGAATTTGCCCAAATGCTTCGTACGGCTTAAAACCAATAATGAAATTAAAGAAGAAAAAGAATGAGTCAGTGTACGGTAGATAAAAGAAAGAAGCTTTCCCGCTTAGACCAATTTTTAACGCTTTGGATTTTCCTGGCGATGGCCATAGGGGTATTTATTGGTTACGTATATCCGCAAAGTGAAAGCATTATCAATTCTTTCCAGGTGGGCACCGTGAATGTACCGATTGCCATTGGATTAATCCTAATGATGTACCCCCCATTAGCCAAAGTAAAATACAATCAGCTAGGGCGTGTATTCCAGAACGTTAAAGTAATTACGCTCTCCCTGGTGTTAAACTGGATCATTGGACCGATCCTAATGTTTTTTCTGGCCATTATCTTTCTGCGCGATTATCCGGAATACATGGTCGGTATTA
Source organism: Adhaeribacter radiodurans (assembly GCF_014075995.1). NCBI lineage: Bacteria > Pseudomonadati > Bacteroidota > Cytophagia > Cytophagales > Hymenobacteraceae > Adhaeribacter > Adhaeribacter radiodurans. The sequence goes on from NZ_CP055152.1 coordinate 25,946, forward strand.
TCCTGATTGGTTTAGCCCGCTGTATTGCGATGGTACTGGTTTGGAATGAACTAGCGGAAGGCGACCGGGAATATGCGGCCGGGTTAGTGGCTTTTAACAGTATTTTTCAGGTCTTATTTTACAGTGTTTTTGCTTACGTCTTTATTACGGTGCTACCGACCTGGTTTGGCCTGGAAGGGAAGATCGTCGATATCAGCATGGGTGCTATTGCCGAAAGCGTTGCTATTTACTTAGGCATCCCTTTTTTGCTGGGTTTTCTATCCAGCTTTATTTTACGCCGGTGGAAGGGTAATACGTGGTACCAGCAAGTATTTATTCCCGCGATTAGTCCTATTACCTTAATTGCTTTGCTCTTTACCATTGTAGTCATGTTTAGCTTAAAAGGCAACTTGATTGTGCGCATTCCATTGGATGTAATCCGGATTGCGGTTCCTTTAGTTATTTACTTTGCTATTATGTTTGTGGTAAGTATCTACCTGGGCAAAGCTTTAGGAGCGAATTACGCGCAGAATGCTTCGGTGGCTTTTACCGCTACTGGCAATAATTTTGAATTAGCGATAGCAGTGGCCATTGGTGTTTTTGGGTTAAACTCTGGGCAAGCTTTTGCGGGAGTAGTAGGACCACTGATTGAAGTACCCGCTTTAATCGCGCTGGTTAATCTAGCTTACTGGTTCCGCAAGAAATATTATAATCAATCCGTCGAAGTCCAGCCAGTTGGTTAAAAGTTGTAGGATTTGCCGGAAAATAAAAGCCAAACCGATGAACCTGAACCAAACAGCTGCTTTATCTTGTAAGTTAACTACTCCGGAATTACAACGACGAAAAAAGACCGTAATTTTAAACCTTAAACAGCACTTGCTAGAAAAGCTAGAATTAGCGAATGGGTATAGCTACCGTTTTGCCGGTAGTGATCTAATGATTGATTTAGTAATCGACTTTGTTAAAACCGAAAGGTTGTGCTGTGACTTCTTTCATTTTAATATGGCTATTTCGAACGATGATGCTCTTTGGTTAACAATAACGGGACCCGAGGGAGCAAAAAATTTTATAGATACAGAGTTAGAATTGTAAGTGGATATACTAAAATCGTTAAGTATTTTTTTCTTGGCTGGCCTTTGTGAGATCGGCGGCGGCTACTTAGTTTGGTTGTGGTTAAAAGAAGGTAAACCCGGGTGGTATGGCTTGCTTGGAGGTGTTATACTGGCATTATACGGCGTAGTAGCGACTTGGCAAACGGCTAGTTTTGGCAGAGTATATGCGGCTTACGGAGGAATCTTTATTGCAATGGCTTTAGTATGGGCTTGGAAAGTAGATAATCTCAAACCCGATAGGTACGATATTATTGGAGCCTTAATCGCTCTCCTTGGAGTTTGTATTATCCTTTACATGCCTAGGAAATAAGAGCATTTACATGGATGCAATTCTGTTTTAAACCAAAATTATTTTGCTATCAACATGCCTAAAAAGCAGCAAAGGAAAAATAAGAAGCACTTTCGACTAATTATTTATATTATTCTATTAGCTCTATTATTTGCAGTAATTGTTTTACGTATTTGGCATTTAAACTCACAGCATACTAAGTAATCCTAAATGACAAAAAGGCTACCAAAAAATGGCAGACTTTTTCTTTAAAATTTCATACGCTGTATTCGGATAGCATTGAGTATCGCTAGGAAAGCTACCCCTACGTCAGCAAATACCGCTTCCCACATGGAGGCTACGCCAAAAGCTCCTAACCCTAGTACAAGGGCTTTTACGCCAAAGGCTAAACCGATATTTTGCCAAACAATCTGATTCGTTTTCTTACCCAGGTTAATGGCCGTAGCAATTTTAGACGGTTGGTCATTTTGAATGACTACATCGGCCGTTTCAATGGCGGCGTCGGAACCGAGACCACCCATCGCCAATCCTACATCCGCTAAAGCAATTACTGGTGCATCGTTGATGCCATCGCCCACGAAAGCCACGGTTTTCCCTTGCTTTTTTAAAGCCTCTACGTGGGTTACTTTATCTTCCGGCAACAAACCGCCAAAAGCCTGATCTATTTGCAAGGAAGTAGCCACTTTTTGCACAATGCTATCTTTATCCCCCGAAAGCATTACAATGGTTTTAATGCCCAACTGGTGTAATCTCGCTACTGCTGCCTGGGCATCTTCCTTGATCTTATCTGCAATAGTAATGTACCCGGCATATTGATTATTGATGGCCACCAGAACAATGCTTTCTACTATAGAATCAATTTCAGCCGGATAAGCTACTTGGAATTTCTTTAACAATTTACCATTCCCAACCAAGAGCGTTTTATCATCCACGTTGCCTTTTAAACCGTGCCCAGATATTTCTTCTACATTGGTTACCAGCTTCTGCCGGTAACTTTCACCCGCATGCGCAACCACAGCCAAGGCAACAGGATGCGTAGATTTACTTTCTAACGCCGCTGTCAAGGCCAAGAACTCTGCTTTGTCCAAGCCATTTACCTGCACTTCCTGGACCTGAAAAACACCTTCGGTTAAGGTGCCCGTCTTATCCATTACAACCGTATCGACCTTGGTCATTAAGTCCAGGTAGTTAGATCCTTTGAAAAGAATACCGTTTTTAGAAGCAGCGCCAATGCCACCAAAATAGCCCAATGGAATAGAAACCACCAACGCGCACGGGCAGGAAATTACTAAGAAGATTAAGGCCCGGTAAAGCCAGTCGTTAAACACGTAATCTGTGACAAAGAAGTAGGGTAACAGCGTAAGTGCAATTGCTAAGAATACTACTACCGGCGTGTACACCTTGGCAAAACGGGTAATAAATTGCTGCGTTTTAGCTTTACGGCTACTGGCCTGTTCTACCAACTGTAAAATTTTAGAAAGGGCACTGTTCTCGTAGGTAGAAGTTACTTGCAGCTGAATTACCTGGTCTAGATTAATCATACCAGCTAGTACTTTCTCTCCCTTGGATTTGGTATCCGGTTTAGATTCCCCGGTCAAGGCAGCGGTATTAAAAGAAGACCGTTCAGTAAGCAAGTTGCCGTCTAAAGCTACTTTTTCCCCGGGTTTAACCTGAATAATGTCTCCTACTTTAACCTGCTGCGGGTTAATGGATTTTATCTGATTTTGTTGTACTAGATCTACAATATCCGGCCGGTTATCGATTAAAGCTTTGATCGATTTGCGGGATCGCGCCACCGCTGCTTCCTGGAAGTGCTCGCCAATAACGTAAAACAGCATTACCGCTACACCTTCCGCATATTCACCAATGTAGAAAGCTCCTAAGGTGGCAATTCCCATTAGTAGAAACTCGTTAAAGATACTGCCTTTAGCAATATTTCTAGCCGCATGCAGTAACACTTTACCCCCCACCAGTAGATAGGCAAAGCTGTAAACGGCTAGCCGGATATAACCGGTAAACCAGTCCACTTTAAAATAGTCTAAAGCAATACCGGCTAATAATAAAACTAGGCTTATGATCGTGGGTAAGTAAGATGTTTCTTCGTCTTCTTCTTGCTCCACAGTATTCGCTCCTGGTGCTACTTCGCAACAGCCTTTCTCGTCTGTTTTCGTTGGACCTGGTTGCTCGGCGGTCCGGGGAGAAGTAATCTCCATGGGCTTTAAGGGAGCACTCGGATTAATTTCTTCGTTTATTTTCATTTTCTTAATTAAATTGTAGAATGAGCTTGTTGAATAATTGCCTGCAAGTCCTGGGGAATAGGCATCGGTTTCCAAGCAACTACATTCGCTCCTCCGGTATTTCCAACCGGGATTGTACCCGCCCAGGATTTTATGCCACCTACCAGAAGCCGGGGTAATTGCCCCACTATCTCCTTTACATTGCGCGTTTTAATGCCAAAAGTCAACATCTTACCGTGTACGTGGGTATGCTCTACCGGATAAGGTTGCCCTAAAATATGAGCTCGCTCCAAATGGTGCCAAGCTTTTTCCAGTTGCCGCTTTTGCTTAAATGCTTGGTAATCCTTTAACTCTTGCTCGTAATATAGCCGTAGTGTACGGGGCATTTTCCAATGGATCCACATCGTATTGTATTACTTTTTATCAGCACAAAGGTAGCATCAGCTGCCCTGCAACTGCATTGCATTATTTGCCACTACAACTACCACAGGTACCTTTCACGATCAAATTAACTTCTTCTGTTTTGAATTGACTGGGTAGCGGGATTTCTGGAATGTGGGACTTGGGTAAACAGAACGTTTCGCGACACTGGTTACAAAAGAAATGCACGTGTAAGTCATGATGTTCCTGGGTAGTACAATCGTCCGGACACAAGGCATACTTCACCGAGCCGCTGCCATCATCAATGTGATGAACCAAGCCTTTTTCCTCAAAGGTTTTTAAAGTCCGGTACAGCGTAATCCGGTCGGACCGCAGAAAATAAGACTCTAAATTACTTAAGGAAACGGCTGCAGTTTGCTGAAGCAAATAATCCAGCACTAACAAGCGCATTGCTGTGGGCCGAATCCCTTTTTGCTCTAATGTTTTATCTAATTCAGGTAGCATAACTTTAAAAGATTAATGGCCGTGTCCTTCGCCTTCTTCTTCGGTATTCTTTATTTTAGCCAGTAAAGAATAAGCTCCTTTTACCGCGATCAGATCCTTAATGGCGGCCGGCTCCACAATTTCGGTATACCCGCTTTCGGTTACTCCTTTCCGGATTTCAACCATCTGGAAGTCGCGCATCTGGGTGCCTTTTTCCTGCCGTTCCCCTTTAAAAACAAAGATGTAGTCCTTTCCTTCGGATTGCACGACTGCCTCCTGGGGCAAGGCCGGTACCGTATTGCTATTTAGCTCCACAAAAGCTTTCACGTACATACCCGGTATTAACTGGGCTTCTTCTTTATCTAAGTGCGCGTGCACGCGCACCGTGCGCTCCGGGCTTATTTCCCGACCAATCAGGTGGAGCGTGGCCATCCGTTCTCTACCGGATTCATTTGGCAGGGTAAACCGAATTTTCTGACCCACTTTCAACTTCGTAATATCTTTTTCAAAAACCGTTAGCTCCACGTGTAAGTGCTCGGTATCGACTATTTTAAAGAGTACATCCGTGGGCGTAACGTAGCTGCCCCGGTTGGTATTTACCTCGGTTACGTAGCCATTGATGGGGGAATGGATGGGTAAAGTACGCGTAATGTTCCCTGGTTGCAGCTTACTGGCCGAAATGCCCAAGTGGGCTAATTGTTGCTTTAAACCATTTACCCGGCTTTGCATGGCTTTATATTGAGCGGTTACCTGTTGGAAGTTTTTAGCCGGACCTACTTTTTCGGCGGCTAATTCTTTTTGCCGTTCGTATTCCAGCGTTAAATACTCCAGCTGACTGGTACTTTCCAGGTAGTCCTGCTGAATCGTGACAAATTCCGGATTTTCAATGACAGCCACTAACTGCCCTTTTTTAATGCGCATGCCTTGCAGCAAGTCTGTACTTTGGACAAAACCGCCTAGAGGAACACTCACCGATACTAAGTTTTGGGGTGGCACATCCAAAAGGCCATTTACCGCGATCACATTGCTGAGGTTTTTGGGCGCTATCTTTCCTAGCTCCACTTTGCCAATGACAAACTGCTCCGGGGTAAGTTCAACCGCGGTTTCACTTGCTTCGTGCGGTTCTTCTTCCTGGGCCGACTCGACTTCTACGGGTTCTTCTTTTTCTGCTCCCGCCTTTTCGGACGTGCAGGAGCTTATTAGAAAAAGGCTAATAACAACTATATAAATCTTGAATTTCATTTTCTTGAGGTATGATTAATTAAAATTACTGGCCCGAAATAAACTCCAGATCCACAACCACTTCATTATACTTTTGTAAAGCTTCTAAATGATTGGCTTTGATCGCCAACGCGCGACGGATGCTTTGCACGTATTCCTGATAGTCGATAACGCCATTTTGAAAGCCTTTTTCCGCGTGTTGGATTAGTAAATTCGAAAGGGGCAAACCCGTTTTCTCGTAATAGTCCAGGTTCGTTTCCTGTTTGCGTAATCGCTGGGTTGCTAATTTTAGCTGCGTGGTAAGCTGGGCCTGCTGAAACTGATAAGTAGCTTCCGCTAGTTTTTCCTGGTATTGGGCCGCCTGGATGCGGGCTGAACCAGCCCGAAACCATAAGGGAAAGGAGACACCTACCTGGATCCCCGTAAATCGGTCTCCACTGGTAAATTTTTGTTCCACTCCATTTACATTTTGCGGTCCTATAAGCGATTGATTAAAGTAGCCCAGGTTAAATTCCGGCAGTAAACGGGCCCGTTCTAATTTGGTTTGAATGCGAGCTACTTCCTGTTGCTGTTGAAAAATTGCTACTTGTGGTTGCCCCAGCAGGATGCTGGTATCCGGCACGGTTACGGGTATCCGCGTAAATGCGGTAGTAGCCATGTTTACGGGTACCGGACTTTGCATTAAATTTTGTAATTGGGTGCGGGATAATTCCTGCTCGGCCTGGGTTTGCTCCATCTCATTCTTAACTTCTACCTGCTCCGCTTGGGCCGTAGCTTGCTCTAGTAAATTGGTCTCCCCGGTACGTAAACGAATGGTACTAGCCCGCAGGAAATTAGTGTATAAACTATCCTGGTATTGCAAGAGCCGTAATTTGGCTTGCTGGTATACGAACCCGTAGTAAGCACTTTTAACTTCCCGTACCAGCTCCCGCTGCCGAACGGACAAATTCAACTCACTGCCTCGGATATTAGCTTTGGCTAAACGTACTTGGTTCGCGTAAACCGAAGGGAAAGCAAAGGATTGGGAAATTGTAAAATTATTATCCTGATTAACCGAATTTATCTGGCCGTATACTGCTTCGATGTTGGTTTTACTAATATCTACGGCCGCCCCGCGCAAACTTTTGTTAGCGAAAATTTGGTAATTAGCCGCCTGGATGCTCTTGTTTTGAGTTAAGGCTAGGTTGATAGCTTGCGATAAGGTTAATCCTGGTTCCGTTACCTGGGCTTTCGTTTGACTCGGCAGGAAGGTTCCAGCTCCTACCACTAAAAAAATGATAGAGGCTGTGCCTAAGCGAGAAGTAGTAGGTTGATTACTGGATATTCTGCTTTCCTGGAATCGTTCTAATAAAATATATAAGATCGGCAAAACTACTAAGGTTAGTAAGGTAGCTGATACCAGCCCCCCAATAACTACCGTGGCTAAGGGCTTTTGCACTTCGGCTCCGGCCGTATTGGACAAAGCCATGGGTAAGAAACCTAAGGAAGCTACCAAGGCTGTCATAATTACCGGTCGCAAGCGTACTTCCAAACCTTTTAAAACCCGCTCGGTTATGTTGTCTATCCCTTCGGCTTTAAGCTGATTGAAATAACTAATCAGCACGATACCGTTTAATACCGCTACACCAAATAAGGCAATAAAACCAACGCCGGCCGAAATACTAAAGGGCATGCCGCGCAGCCATAAAGCTAAAACGCCACCAATGGCCGATAGAGGAATAGCTGTGAAAATAAGCAGGCTTTGCGCCACGGAGCGGAAAGTAAAAAACAGTAACAAAAAGATTAACAACAAGGCTATGGGTACGGCTACCGACAGGCGTTCTTTGGCTTTTTGTAGATTTTCAAACTGCCCGCCGTAGGTAACGTAATAACCAGCTGGTAGCTTCAATTGATTATTTACTTTCTCTTGCAGCTCCGCCACAATACTTTCTACATCCCGGCCGCGAACGTTAAAGCCAATGGTAATCCGACGCTTGGCATCATCGCGCTGGATCTGACTGGGTCCGGTTTGAAAGTTAACCTGGGCAACTTGCTCCAAGGGTAACTGATCTCCGTGCGGGGTAGTGACATACAAGCCGCACACATCTTCCAGGCTTTGCCGGTTGGCCGATGCTAACCGCACGACTACTTCAAAGCGTTTTTCCCCTTCGTAAATCACTCCTGCAGATTGCCCAGCAAAACCCGTTTGGATGGTCCGGTTTACGTCTTCGATGTTGAGCCCAAATTGAGATATTTTATCCCGGTCGAACGTAATAACGATTTGGGGTAAGCCGGTAATTTGCTCTACGTACAGATCCGCCGCTCCTTCCACCGTGGAGACAATCTTTCCCATTTTACCGGCTTGCTCACTTAGCACATCTAAATCTTCTCCGTAAATCTTCATCACCACATCCTGCCGTGCCCCGCTCATCAACTCATTAAACCGCATCTGGATAGGTTGCTGGAACCCGAAAGTAACCCCCGGGATGGCTTCCAGGGCTTCGGCCATCTCACTGGCTAAATCTTCCTGATTATCCGCTTTTACCCACTGGGCTTTGTCTTTTAGGATAATCATCAAGTCAACGGCTTCTACCGGCATAGGGTCCGTGGGGATTTCACTGGAGCCAATTTTTCCTACTACTTCCCGAACTTCATCCGGAAACTGTTTTAACAGGATAGCCGCGGCCTGAGTAGAGGCTTCAATGGTTTGAGAAATAGAACTGCCACTTAATACCCGCGTTTCTACCGCAAAATCCCCTTCGGCTAAGGAAGGAATAAACTCCCCACCCATCCGCAGAAAAATAAGGAGACTGCCTATAAAGAGTAAAAGCGAGGTAATAAGAACCACAGCTTTGCGCCGTAAAGCAAATGCTATCAAGGGCTCGTATAACCGGTGAAAGAAACCCATGATCCGGTCCGCAATAGTTTTACGGTGGTCAATCTTTTTGCTTAAAAACAAAGCCGAAACCATGGGCACGTAAGTCAGGGAAAGAATAAAAGCACCCAGAATGGCGAATACTACCGTTTGCGCCATGGGGCGAAACATTTTTCCTTCGATGCCTACCAGTGCTAAAATGGGTAAGTAGACTATCAGGATAATGATTTCTCCAAACGCCGCTGAATTCCGGATTTTGGAAGCGGATTCGTATACTTCCTGATCCATCTCTTCCTGCGTTAAAGGCCGTAAAACTTTTCGGATGCCTAAATGATGCAGGGTAGCTTCCACAATAATTACTGCGCCATCGACAATTAAACCAAAGTCAATCGCTCCCAGGCTCATGAGATTACCTGACACCCCAAAAAGATTCATCAAGGAAATGGCAAAAAGCATGGCCAGGGGAATAACGGAAGCTACAATTAAACCGGCTCGCCAATTTCCCAGGAGTAATACCAGGACAAAAATAACGATTAGAGCACCTTCGGCCAGGTTTCGAGTTACCGTACTAATAGCATTATTGACGAGTTTGGACCGGTCCAGAAAGGGTTCGATGACAACGCCTTCGGGTAAGGTTTTTTCAATGGTAGCCACTTTTTGTTTAACGGCTTTAATCACTTGGGAGGCATTCGCTCCTTTCAGCATTAACACTAAGCCTCCCACAACTTCTCCTTCGGTATTCCGCGTCATAGCCCCATAACGCACTGCGCTGCCAAATTGCACCGTAGCCACATCCCGGATAAGCACCGGCACCCCGTTTTCGTTGGACTTAACGACTATCTTTTGAATATCTTCGAGACTACCAGCTAAACCTTCACTGCGAATGAAATAGGCATTCGGCTTGCGGTCAATGTAAGACCCGCCCGTATTCTGGTTATTTTTCTCCAGAGCCGTAAAAATATCGCTGATGCTGATATTGGTACTACGGAGTCTTTCCGGATCAATGGCAATTTCGTATTGCTTCACGTGACCACCGAAGCTGCTGACATCCGCTACGCCCGGAGTTCCTAGAAGCTGCCGGCGCACAATCCAGTCCTGAATCGTGCGCAGATCCATATCGGAAAATTTCTTTCCATAACCTTCTTTGGTATGGAGCACATACTGATAAATCTCGCCTAAGCCGGTAGAAACAGGAGCTAATTCGGGCGAACCAACCCCCGCTGGAATCTGATTTTCGGCCTCCTTCAAACGTTCGGAGACTTGCTGCCGGGCCCAGTAAATATCAACTTGGTCTTTAAAAACAATGGTTACGACGGATAAACCAAACCGGGAAAAAGAACGGATTTCTTCCATATCCGGAATCGTGGACATAGTCACTTCCACGGGAAAAGAAATGAGCCTTTCTACTTCCTGGGCGGCCAGGGAAGGACTTACCGTAATGACTTGCACTTGGTTATTGGTAATATCCGGCACCGCATCTACCGTCAGCTGCGTTACCGAGTAGCCACCCCAGACGATTAAGGCCAGGGTAAACAGGCCAATGATTAATTTATTATGAATAGAAAAATGAATAATGCGATCCAGCATAATCGAAACTCTTTAAATCAAAAAAAAGAAAATATGCTGCATGGGTAAACCACTCCCTTTAATCCGCGGCAAAGCGGAATAAAAAATACAGAAAATGGTTTAAAGCTTCCTTAAAGGAACTTCACCAAGCAGACAAAGACCAAAAATGATTTAAAGTTGAGGCGGTTGCCAAATAGAGAAAGTAGGATGGGAAATTGAAACCGGCTGGTAAACGGGCACCGGAATATTAACCTGAACGGGAATGGACTCTACCTTGATAGCAGGGTGAACCAAAGTAGCCCCGGTACAGCACGTACAAAGACATAAGGGAGAACAAAGATCCACATCGGAAGAGTGAGATTCGGCTTTATTGTCATCAACCGAAAAAGCCGTTTGGGCAGCATTATCCCGTGGTGCCGCATCTGCGCAAGGTATGCACGATAGCACCAATAGATAAAAACTGAATATAACTGCGACCCATTTCATATAGTGCAAAGGTACTAATAAAATAGATGCAATGGAATTGCAAAATACAAATGCTTAATTGATTAAGATTTAAATTCTTTTATCAATTATCAAATGAGCTAATTATCTTTATAAGTTACTTCGTGTTAAGCAGAACAAATTTGATTTCATATTTTTCTGCTTTGTAAAATTTTAGTTTTATAATTCAACCGAGTTATATAACTTTTTTCTAAAATTGTATAACAGCCTTCAATAGATAGTCTTTACTTTTGTAAAAGAAGAATTAGTCAAACTCTTACAAGCAAATCTCGTTTTATAGTTAGAAATTCCTCAAATGAAAGCAATGCAAAAATTCGTACACCTGTGTTTGGTAGTGGCCATCTTACTGGCTTCTACAGGATTCCGGGTGCGTGTAGCGCATTGTGCTGGGGAGAAAAGTATCGCCGCTATTAGTTTTGCGTCCGATTCAGATTGTTGCTGTGCTAAAGATGCCAAAACTACGCGTAAACCTTGTGGTGATATGCCCTGCATCATACAGCAGGGAGTAGCCTCTTCGTCAACTTTTAATTCTACCACCCAACAAGTAGCCAAGTTTGCGAAAGAACCAATGTCCTTTCCAGATTTCTCGGAAAGCATTCGGCCGGCTATTCTGGAAAGAACTCCTCATTTTACCTTGCCTCCTCCGGTCTCTGGTAGGTTTATCGGCATTCTACATCAAACATTTATTATTTAGTACCCCATCTTTTTTAGGAGCATCAGCTATTCTTCTTCGCTGATCCTGGCTTCTATCCTGTAAAATCCATTCAAGATTAATTATCAGAAAGGCTTGCCATCTTTGGCTATAATAGCTAGCATTTAATTAAAATGTTTGGCTAGTTCTTTTTTCTGTTTCGCTAGTTACTTGTACTTCTAGAATCAAACTGGATTTTACAATCACCCTTTTTTATTTTTTCAGGTTTTGCTAACCTGGTCTTTAAACATACTCTTGGCAAATCTGGAGCATCTAAAAGCCTTATGGCTGAAGGAGTGTTCCTTGCCAGGGTAGATATCACTTATTTAAAAAATTTTTATGAAAACCCTTGTATTAAACCTTTCCCTATTAGGATTGACCTTGTTCACTGCGTGTAATGGTGGTGAAACCAAGCAAAGTACCACTGAGCAGACCGAAACAAAACAAGAGGTTGCAGGTGTCACTTACACCTGTTCCATGCACCCAGAAGTTACCAGCAATGAACCTGGTAAATGCCCGAAATGTGGTATGAACCTGGAAAAAGTGGCATCCGCAGAACACGAGCACAAAGAAGGTGAACAGCACTAAGTTAACAATTTCTTCCTCCCGGTGATTGAATCCGGGAGGTCAATTTCCTACGAATTATGATAGGTAAACTAATATCCTTTTCACTACGCAATCGCATGATTGTGCTCTTAATTGCAGCGGGACTTTTCGGTTGGGGTATATACTCGGTTAGCACGAACAAAGTAGATGCTATTCCGGACTTATCGGAAAACCAGGTAATCGTTTTCACGGAGTGGATGGGCCGCAGTCCACAAATTATCGAAGACCAGATAACTTATCCATTAGTAACAAACCTGCAAGGTATGCCCCAGGTGAATTATGTACGAGGCGTATCCATGTTCGGGATGAGTTTCATTTACATCATTTTTGAAGACAAAACCGATATTTATTGGGCCCGGGAACGCGTACTGGAACGGCTTAATTATGCGAACCGATTACTGCCCGAAGGAGCTGTTCCCACTTTAGGACCTGATGGAACCGGAGTAGGGCATATTTTATGGTACACGCTGGATGCTCCTGATATGGACTTAGGAGAACAGCGCGCTATTCAGGATTGGTACGTGAAATTCGCGCTCCAGAATGTAGCTGGGGTAAGTGAAATTGCCTCTTTCGGCGGTTTTCAGAAGCAGTACCAAGTTACCTTGGATCCCAACAAGTTAACCTATTTCAATTTATCAGTACCGGAAGTTATGGCAGCCGTGCGGGCCAATAACAACGAGAGTGGCGGCCGCAAATTTGAGATGAGCGACATTGGTTACATCATCAAAACTACGGGTTACCTGAAATCTACCGAAGAAATTGAAAATATTCCTATCACTACCCAAAACACCATACCAATTCGGGTAAGCGATATAGCTACCGTGCAAATGACCGGGGAAAGCCGTTTAGGCATCTTTGATTTGAATGGCGAAGGTGAGGCAGTTGGCGGCATTGTCGTAATGCGCTATGGTGAAAATGCCGCCCAGGTGATTGCTAATGTGAAAGCTAAAATGGAGGAAGTTTCTGTTGGGTTACCTAAAGGAGTCAAGTTCAACATTGTTTATGACCGGAGCGGATTGATTAATGAATCAGTCAATTCCGTGAAAGCTACCCTCATTGAAGAAATGGTAGTAGCCTCGGTCATTGTGTTCATTTTCCTTTTTCATTGGCGCAGTGCCCTGATCATTATCATACAACTACCTCTATCGGTCGCCATTGGATTTATCCTGCTCAATGCCTTCGGTATTTCCTCCAATATCATGTCGTTAACGGGTATTGCCTTATCCATAGGGGTGATTGTGGATGATGCCATTGTGATGGTGGAAAATGCTTATCGGCACTTGGCCGAGGCTCAAATGAAAGAAAATCATGGATAAAGAAACGCGCTTATCTATCATAGAAAAAGCTTCGAAACAGGTTGGCCCCAGCGTGTTTTGGAGTACCATTATCATTATCACTTCGTTCCTGCCGGTTTTTTTACTAACCGGGCAGGAAGGTCGGCTATTCAGTCCTTTAGCCTGGACAAAAACGTTTATTCTGATTGTAGATGCTTTCGTAGCCATATCGGTTACCCCGGTGCTGCTATCTCTTTTTCTGAAAGGCAAGTTTAAGCCCGAGAGTAGCAATCCCATTAATCGGGGATTGGAGCGGGTTTATGGGCCAATTTTACGCTGGTGCTTAAAATGGCGAAAAACCACCATAGGGGTAAATATTCTGGCTCTTCTGGTGGCTATTCCCATGCTTTTCCGGTTAGGTTCAGAGTTTATGCCACCGCTAGATGAAAGCTCTATTCTCTTTATGCCGGTAACCTTACCGGATATTTCTAATGCCGAGGCCAAGCGGATCCTGCAGGTACAAGATAAGATTATAAAATCTGTACCGGAAGTTGCTCAAGTATTGGGTAAAGCCGGACGGGCCAATACGGCCACTGATAATTCGCCCATCAGTATGATCGAAACCATCATTCAGCTGAAACCGGAGTCGGAATGGCGGGATGGTATGACTAAAGCTAAAATTATAGCCGAACTGGATCAAAAGCTTCAGGTTCCAGGAGTAATAAACGGCTGGACCCAGCCCATTATTAACCGCATCAATATGCTGGCTACTGGAATCAGGACCGATGTAGGAGTAAAAGTTTATGGCCAAAGCCTAGATTCTATAGCCCAGGTTTCTCAAAAGGTTCGTAATGCTTTGCAAGCTATTCCGGGAGTGAAGGATTTATATATCGAGCCCGTAACAGGTGGAAAATACCTTGAAATCCAAACCCGACGGGAGGAATTAGGTCGCTACGGCTTGGCAGTAAATGATGTGAATACCATTGTGGAGTCTGCCTTAGGCGGAACGCCAATAGGCAATACCATTGAGGGACGGCAGCGCTTCTCCATAAACCTACGCCTGGCTCAGGAGTATCGCAATAGCCTTGACCGCATCCGACGCATCCCCTTAAAATTAGGAACGGGAGGAACGGTGCCACTTTCAGCAGTTGCTGATGTGCGCTTTGTGGATGGTCCCCCCATGATTGCCTCCGAAAATGCCCAATTGCGGGGTGCGGTATTGTTTAACGTGCGGGACCGAGATTTAGGTAGTACGGTACAAGAAGCGATTCAAAAGTTAAACGGTGAATTAACAGATTTACCGAATGGCTACCGTCTGGAATGGAGTGGGCAATGGGAGAACCAAATCCGGGCCAACCAAACCCTGAAATTCATTATCCCTTTGGTGCTGGTTATCATTTTTCTGATTTTGTACTTCTCCTTTGGATCCTTCAAAGAAGCTTTGTTAAACCTGGTAACTATCCCATTCGCGATGATTGGTGGGGTATTTATCGTGTACTTCTACGGCATAAACCTATCGGTAGCGGTAGCGGTGGGCTTTATTGCCTTGTTTGGTTTGGCAGTAGAAACAGCTATGGTAATGGTCGTTTACCTGAACGAAGCCATGAACCAACTAGTGGTGGATAAAGGCAATTCTAGCCAAACTATTACCAAACAAGATATCCGGGAATATGTGTTTATGGGTGCCGCTAAACGTTTACGGCCCAAAATTATGACCGTTTCCGTTTCGCTATTTGGTTTAATTCCGGTAATGTGGGCAACTGGCGTAGGTACGGATGTAATGCTACCCATTGTTCTCCCTTTAATTGGTGGGGTGTTTACCTCTTCCATTCACATCCTGCTCGTGACTCCGGTAGTGTTTGAAATGACGAAAGAGTATGAATTGAAGAAACACGGCAAAATTGAAATTTACGATGTTAAGCATTAAAGTATATATAACAGGTTTCCTGTTGCTGTTAGGCTTGGCAACCCAAGCCCAAACTCGGGTATTACCCTTAGATACCGTCTTGCAATATATTTCCCGCAATAACCCAATGCTGAGGGAATTTGCTTATCGGGCGCAAGCACAAAATGCCATGGCAGAAGGTGCTAAGAGCCAAATGGCCCCCATGATAGGGGCTGGGGTATTTATGTATCCCTATCCCGGTCAGATGATTATGGAAGACCGGGATAAAGGAATGATCATGACCGCAGTGGAACAAGATATTACAAACCCCGCCAAATTACGGGCTAAAGAGAAATACCAACTTTCTAAAGCCGCGATAGAAGAGGCCGGCAGAGATAACACCTATAACCAGTTAAGGACACAGGGTAAAACAGCTTATTACCAGTGGGTAGTGCTGGAAAAGAAAAAAGCAGTATTAATGGAAAGCCAACGCATCATGCAGTTTATGCTAAAGCTATCCCGGGTGCGCTATCCTTATAACCAAAGTTCACTAGGCAGTATATACAAAGCGGAGGGACGATTAGGAGAAGTGGAAAATATGCTGCTCATGAACCAAAGTGAGATTGGCATGAAAAACATCCAGCTCAACATGTTAATGAATCTGCCGCAGGATAATCTCTTTTCGGTGGATACATTAGTACAGTTACCGCAACTAATCGCACTAATTGACACTGCTACTTTGAGTACCCTTCGGAGTGACGTGCGACAAATAGACCGTACCATAGAGTCCATGCGGCTTAACCTACGCGTGGAAAGCATGCAAAGCAGGCCGGACTTTAGTCTCCGATTCGAGAATATGATGCCTCGTGACCGGATGATGCCGCAAGTTTTTACTGCAATGGGAATGGTTTCTATTCCTATTGCTCCGTGGTCATCCCGCATGTACAAATCCAATATTAAAGCTATGAATTTGGAGATTGCGGGTATGCAGAAAGGCCGGGAAAGCATCTTAAACGAAGCGCAAAGCATGCTGAAGAGTATGGCCCTGGAGTTGCAAACTAAGCGGACCCAAGTGCAAAATTATGAAACTAAAATCTTGCCCGCACTTCGTCGCAATTATGAAACTACCATGCTTAGCTATGAACAGAATACCAGCCAACTTCCGCTGGTAATTGATGCTTGGGAAGCATTAAACATGGCTCAGATGGAATACCTCAATAATCTGGAGCAACTATATCTGACGGGTGTAAACTATGAGAAAGAACTGGAAAAATAAGATAATTGGGTTATTGCTGTTGCTGTTACCGTTCACCTTTTCGGCTTGTAAAGAAAATCATAACCATGAAGCGGAGACGGCAGCCGGAATAGAATACACGTGCCCGATGCACCCGCAAATTGTGCGAGACAAACCGGGTGATTGTCCAGTATGCGGTATGACCTTAGTGGCTAAGCAAACTGCAAATACTTCTGCACCAGCAGTTTCCTCAGACTTGAATTATTTATTGCAACCTGCTAATCAAACAGTAATCTCCAATGTAAAAACAACGCAGCCGATACAAAAGCAGGTTCAAAATGAGATCCTCTTAAGCGGGGTAGTGACCTATGATACCCGGCAGCAGTCCATTATTCCGGCCCGTTTCGGAGGCCGCATTGAAAAGGTATATGTACAGTTTAATTACCAGCCGGTGCGCAAAGGACAAAAACTGTACGACATCTACAGTCCGGAACTGGTGACAGCGCAGAAAGAATTGGTATATCTACTTAAAAACGACCCTTCGAATACATCCCTGATAAATGGAGCCAAACAAAAACTACAATTACTGGGAGTTACTTCGGGGCAAATAAATCAGCTGACTCAGACTGGACAAGAGAACTATACTTTTTCGGTGTATAGTCCCTATTCCGGATATGTGCTTGACCCCGCTATTACGACAGCGCCTGCTCCTATAGCTCCCGCTACTTCTTCGGCATCCGGCGAAGACGGTATGAATGGTATGGGAGGAAGCGCTGCAAATTCTAGCGGGTCAATGGGAGTTAGCAGCAGTTCTGGCTCTACAACGCCAAGCAACGGTTTTACCGTTCGTGAAGGCATGTACGTGACAACCGGACAGGCCTTATTAAAAGTGATGGATGCTTCTCAGGTATGGGCTCAGTTTAACGTGGCTAGCAGCCAGGCTGGGCAACTAACCAAAGGAACTCCCATTACCATTTCCTTTAACCAATTGCCAGATCAAACAGTGTCCGCTAAGGTAAGTTTGGTGGAACCGGTTTACGAAGCAGGAGAGAACTTTGCTCGCGTTCGGGCCTCTCTTCCAGCTCAGGACAAATCTACTTTAATTGGTCAGCTGATCACGGGTAAAGCTAGCTTCAGTACCGGTACGGCCTTATGGGTACCAAAGGAAGCAGTGCTGGATCTCGGCACCCAATCAGTGGCTTTTCTAAAAGTCAACGGCGTTTTTAAACCGCAAAGTGTGCAAGTAGGCGAACGGGCCAATGGTATGGTGGAAGTATTATCCGGGCTGAGTGCCACCAATGTGATAGCGGCCAACGCCCAGTTTCTGGTGGACAGCGAAAGTTTTATTCGGGTAGCGGAAAATAACAGATGAAACAGATTTTTAAATTATTATTCCTATGGCTAATGGCTTTTACCATAGGAGCATGCACCAACAAAGATAAGCACGAGCACCATGAGGTTGGAACAACCGAAGCAGGTACTACTTATACCTGCCCGATGCACCCGCAAATTGTCGAAAGTGCCCCCGGTTCTTGCCCAATTTGCGGCATGAACCTGGTACCGGTGAAAAAACAAGCTTCAACGGAAAAGAATGCCGGTAGCATCATGCTTAGCGAAACCCAAATGAAGCTGGGCAATATATCTACTCGGCCGGTTCAGATGGAACAGGTAGGGAGCAACACCATTTTAACCGGGCGCTTAGCCGTGGATCAGACCCAGGCTGATTTAATCAGCAGCCGCGCAGCCGGCCGAATAGAAAGATTATATGTGAAGGAGACGGGAAGATCAATCCAAAAAGGACAACCACTTTACGACCTATACAGTGAATCATTACTTACCCTGGAACAAGAATATTTACTGGCTCTAGACCAGGTAAAAGCCTTCCCGGAGGAGAAACAATTTGCCTCTATCCTGAACGCGGCCAAAAGAAAGCTTTTGTTAATGGGTTTATCGAATGCCCAGGTAAACCGGGTGGCGCAAACTCGTCAGTTAGATGCCCGCATTACCTTTCTGGCGCCAACTTCCGGGATTATAACCGAGATAGCCACGGCCGAAGGAGTGTATGTAGCCGAAGGAAGCTTGCTCTACCGGTTAAGTCGGTTTAATACCATTTGGGTGGAAGCTGAGCTATACGCGCAAGAGGCTGCTCAGCTACAAGTAGGCACCCCCATCGAAGTTACTGTATCCGGTATATCGGATCCTATCAAAACCAAAGTAACTTTTATCAATCCGGAATTCCGCCAAAACAGTCAAGTGGTAGTTGCCCGGGCGAAGCTACCTAATCCGAAAGGCCTGCTGATCCCCGGTACTCAAGCTACCATTAATCTACCAGCTCGGGTAAATCAGGCGCTAACCTTACCCCTCGATGCGGTTATCCGGGATGCCCGGGGGGCACACGTTTGGGTGAAAACGGGCGAAAATACCTTTAATTCCAAAATGGTTACCCTGGGAGCTGAAAGCGCGAATCAGGTAGCTATTGCAGATGGGCTTCACGCTAACGATACGGTTGTAGTAACCGGGGCATATTTACTCTATAGCGAGTCTGTTTTAAAGAACGGCTCGGATCAAATGACCGGTCATGACCATTAGTAATCAGATGAAATCTTGTTGCCAAACCGAACCACCCAAAAGAAAAAAGCCCTACCTGCGATTAGCCTGGTACGCTTTGTTAGCCAGCCTAATTGGGTTTGTAATATTTCAGCAATTAAGTCAATAGTACTTTTTAACCTTTAAAATTATGTTTTCTAAAAAGCCCAAAACTCTCTCGATAGCCTTTCTATTACTGGCCTTTACTTCCTGTAATTTTCATACCGAAGCAGACATGGACGACATGGATGATATGGATAATGGAGAAGTATTGAATATTAATTATCCGGCGGCCTATGTGGTGAATGGGGAATCAAACAATATTGAGGTACTCAATTTAAATGATATCACCCACAAGGAGCAGATTTCCTTGAATGGAGCCACTTTCCCGCACCATATTAATCTTAGCCCGGATAAAACAAAGTTAGCGGTAGCTATTACCAGTACCGACTTAAGTGGCGGTCATGACCCGGGCGGCATGGGTGACATGGATGGCTTCAAGGTGATGGTGCTGAATAGTTATACCGGGAAAACAGAAAACGAGATAATGCTGCCTAAAATGCCGCACAACGGTGTCTTCAATACCAATGGCTCTGAATTATGGATTGCGCAGGAGGATGAACTACAAAGCCAGGTACTGGTTTACAATACCGGCAACTGGAGTCTTAAAAATACCATTAACGTGGGGAAGGGATTATCAGAAGTAACTTTCTCCACCGATGGCACCAAAGTGTTTGCCGCGAATACCGTGGATGCTACTGTTTCGGTCATTGATCCCAGCACTAAAATGGTGATAACTACCGTGCCTGTTGGCAAAGATCCGGTAGGAGCCTGGCCTGCCGCCAATGGTTATGTGTACGTGGATAATGAAACGGACAGAACTGTGACGGAGATAGATGTAGCCTCCGGTACTGTTACGGAAACTATTAACCTGGGCTATAAGCCGGGATATGTAGCGTATCATCCCGCTCAACAGGAATTATGGGTGAGTGATGCCACCAATGGCCAAATCGTATTCTATAAGGAAAATAATAACCAGTGGACCTTACAAGGCAGCATTCCTACGGGAGCTGATGCCCACGCCATTGCTTTTTCCCATGATGGCGCTACCGCTTATGTCACCAATCAAGGAGCAAACACCGTTTCCGTCATTCGGGTAGCGGACCATACAGTTACTGCCACTATTCCGGTAGGTAAAAAACCGAATGGATTGACTATCCGGCAATAAAATAATTTTCACCAACACTAAGCTAAACTAACAAGATGAAACTAGCTATTATCGTTTGTCTCCTAAGCTTTTTATTACTAATCCTGGCTTTAAGTCCTTTTGAGGTTATGGCGCACGGAGGAGAAAAACACCAGAAAAAAGCCAAGGTTACTTCGACCGAAACTACCAGGCAAGAAACTGAAGAGTCGAACGATACCATAGCCTTAAAAGACAATACTCCGGCAGAGCATGCAGAACATGTCGCTAACCCAGAAAAAGTACATGCTTCATTCTCGGACTTTCCGCATATTCATCCTTTAATTGTCCATTTCCCCATAATGCTGCTGATGATTGCCGCCGCTATGCAATTCGTCAATGTCCTATTTCAGAAAAAGGAATTGAATTGGGCCGTAACCATCATGATACTGGTTGGCTTTATCACCGCTTATGCTTCGTCCAATTGGTCTCACCCGCATACTTCCGGCTTATCAGCTCATGCCAAGCTTGTCTTGGAGCAGCATGATAAATACGCAGATTATACCATTTATTTGGCTGGTTTGGGTTTACTAGCTCAATTATTAAGCGTACTGGTTTTTCGGGGCAAGCGCTGGAGCATAGCTGTAGCCGCAGTCATCCTTATTAGTGCTGGTTATGCTGTCAGCATGGCCGGTCATTACGGGGCTCAGCTCGTGCATATTGAAGGAGTAGGTCCCCAAGGTAAATATCTGGAACAACACCATTAATTCAGAATCTGACTTTCTAAAATTGATGGATCCACTGGCCCCCGAGAACAAGGTTACACTACATATTAAGAATATGGTTTGTCCACGCTGTATCCGGATAATACGAGAGCAATTTGCCCTCTTGGGAATACCTGTCTTGGATGTACAACTAGGCTTAGTAGAATTGGCGAGGCCATTGGAAGCAACTGAAAAAGAAAAGATATTATTAGTATTAGAGGACTATGGCTTTGAGCTGTTAGTTGATAAAAAACTAAAGTTAGTAGAACAGATTAAAACTTGTATTATTGACTTAATTCATCATAAAAATGAGAAAATAAATACTACTTATTCCACCTACTTAAGCCAGGCTATCGGAAAGGATTATAGTACGCTTAGTCATGTTTTTTCTTCCGTTGAAAAATTTACCATTGAAAGGTTTATTATTTTGCAAAAAATTGAATTTATAAAGGCACAACTGGATTATGAAGAACTATCGTTAGGAGAAGTAGCATCCCGCTTGCATTACAGTAGTTTAAGCCATCTTTCTAAGCAATTCAAAACTATAACTGGATATACGCCTTCGGAATATAAAAAGCAAGCTATTCGGGATAGGTTGCCGTTAGATAGATTAAAGAAGGCAGATAACTAAAATTAAAGAAAGTTATCTTTCTTTTCGGTATCTTACTTCTCCAGGAAAAATAATTAATTTATCTGAATTCTTAATTATTTCCTCTTGAATTAAATTTGTATACTCATCTTCTGTCAATACCTCTTCAACTTTGTATACACCCCTATTTTTCAACTTTCTTAACGGAGCATTTTGTTCACTAGAATTTTTGTGGTGAAAATATGCTAAGTAGTTTTTTGATAATGGGAAGAATATTTCTGTATTCTTATTATACAAACCTATTTGACCTTCTTCCCGATTTACTTTGAAGTTAACTGGATTATCTGAAGTAAAAAATCCTTTATCTTCCGGCGCTTCAATTATTATCAAATCAAAAGTTAAAAGATGATGAAAAATGTAATTTAAAAAGTGTAATAATATTCTATTTACTTTACTCTGGTTAATCTCTCCTTCACTTAAAACTTTATAAAAATATCTGTTCTTTAATTCCTGTAGTTCATGAACGGACTGCGCATGAACACTTAAAGTACTTAATAAAAAAGTCTCTCTATTGGGAGTCTCTAGAATTTCACAAACAAAATTTCTCCAATAATCTGAACGCACCATCAAATTAGGAGTTAACTGGACTATTATTTCCCAGCACTTATCAGGTATAAATTTATTTTTTGAAATATCATCTAGCATCTCATGATATAAGTTTTCCAAATCAGCATTCATTGTTTCAAACATTCTTGGAAGCCTATCATCTTCACTATCTATATCAAATACATTTGTTTCAGTAGTAAAGCTACCTATGCTTTTTTGTTTTGAATAAGTTAACTCTTTTTCCAAAATAGAAACCATCCACTGGTTACCTTTTAAATATCCAAATTGTTTAAGGTATACTTGAGGCAATTTATGCTGTGATTGGTTTAAAGGGTATTTTAAAACAATAAATTCATTAAGAATCTTGTGAGTATCTTCAAAAGTAGTTGATATGTTTTTTTTAGAATTATCTATAAATAATTGCAAAACGTGAAAAATCTTCACTTTATCTATTGGCGCTACTAAATCTATTGTAAAAGTTTCTGCGTCAATAAAAATCTTTACAGATAAATCTCCTGCTATTTTTATATTTTTTATCTCATTGTAACTAATTTTGTTTCTTGTATTTCTACTTGGGAAAAAGATGCTTTTGTCTGTAATTAATAATACTTCTTTTTCAGCTTGAAATACAAAAAGAACATTTTCACTTTCTGATATTATTTCAATATTTGTCTCAATCCAAATGGATTGTTCCTTTGATATCTCTTCGCTCTTTCTTTCATAATAATTGTATTTCATTTTTCCTTATTATTGGCAATATATTTAAAAAATTATATTTAATGGCCTAAAAAAGGGGTATAAATTGTTACTAGATTAACGAATATATTTTATATCAGGAACAAATAACAGGCAACATCATAAAAAAAGCAATTCCCTAAAGGAATCGCTTTATAATGGTAAAAAGCTGTATAATAAGGTAACTAATTACTGCGGCTGTTCTTGCAACCAAGAATCTAGCTGCTGCTTTTCTTTTTGCTGGTCGTCTATTATTTTCTGCGCCATGGTTTTTAGCTCCGGTATTTTGGCTTGCGGTAAATAGGCTTTAGCCATGTCAATGCCGCTTTGGTGGTGCATGCTCATTAGGCTAGCAAAATGATGGTCAGTGGTGCCTTTCATGTTATGGTCCATACCAGCCATCATAGCCTTCATCGGTTGCATTAGCTTCATGGAAGATGCAGTATCCTTAGTAACAGGCTCGTGACTATCAGTAAAACTTTTAAGCCTATCTTGTTCTTCTTTTTGAGCAGTTAGAGTTCTCTTAGCCATATTTACTAGCATGGTATCCTTTCCATTGTCAGCTTCTTCCTGAGCCATAGCGAGTGCCCCATCGAGATGGGTGGCCATCATCTGAGCAAAATCATGGTCCACATCACCCGTCATTTTCATCTCCTGCATAGCCATCATATTTTGATGCATAAGATCCACCATTTTATTATTACTGCTAGCCTCCATATTATGGCCTGAATGGTCTTCTGTTTTGTTAGTAGCAGCTGTTTCCGTCTTACTCGCACTCTGATTACAGGCAGTAAAAGCTATTACTAAACCACATATCCAGGCACTCCATTTAACATTTGCTTGCATATTCTTCATCGTTTAAGATTAGTCTTTTAGTATCCAAATTTTGTTATTAGAAATTATACGCCCCTATCAATCAGGCGTTATAATCGCCCTAATTTGAAGAAAAAATGTACATATTAGGGAAAACGAACAGGAAAGGGTTTAATCTAGTTAAAACAGTTATTAGCAAAAGAATTTCCTTCGTAATAAGGTAAACTCGATTCGGTTTTTAGCATAATTATAAAATCCTTTTCTATAATTATACAATTTTCTTCATCTGAGACAGCTTAGCCAAATATGGTAATTTCAATAATGACATACCCAAACTATACAACTCTTATCAGAAATTGTATAAAACGAGTTATATAAATATGTGGTAAAACAACAAGATAAGCCGCTGACTAAAGCACAGCGACTTTATTAATTTATGTTTTACCTAACTTATAAAGATTATGCATAACTCCCAGTATAAACCAATTATTGAAGCCTTAGTGGCTTGTGCTGCCGAATGTGAGCATTGTGCTACGGCTTGCTTACAGGAAGAAGATGTTAAGATGATGGTTCGGTGTATTCAGCTAGACCGCGATTGTTCCGCTATCTGCCGAACCACGGCTGATGCTCTGGCCCGCGATTCTGATAATGCCAAAGTATTTCTAGAAGCTTGTGCGACCATTTGTGCCGCTTGTGGCGAAGAATGTGAAAAGCATGCTGCTCACATGGACCATTGCCGCGCCTGTGCCGAAGCATGTCGCCGGTGCGAAGAAGCTTGCCGGTCTTTAGCCGGTCTAATTTACTAGTTGAATAAGCATATGCACTGGCAATACCTTTATGATAATGGGTTAGAGAATCTATGATTCACTTGTTGCTCCATGTTTTGGTACCAGCAGGTGTGGCATACTTCTTTTACCGTGATAATTGGTTAAAGGCTTGGGCCATAATGGCAGCCGGGATAATTCTGGACATAGACCATTTATTCGCGGTACCCCTTTATGATCCAGACCGGTGCAGCATTGGTTTTCACTTTTTGCATACTTATCTGGCAATTGTATTATATGTAATTTTATTATTAATACCCCAAGTAAGAACGTTTGCTTGGGGCATTCTTATCCATATGTTACTGGATTATATTGCTTGTTTGTAACATGTTATAAAGCTTAACTTAAACTTTTTACTATGAAAAATATTTTTATTTGCCGCTCCTGGACACTGCTTTTAACAGCCTGTTTTTTTTTAGTCTCATGTGATAAAGATGAGGATGGGTTAGAAACCCAGCCGCACGACCAAAACAAGATGATGACCATCATGCATAACATGATGACGCAAATGCAAGGTATGCAAATGACGGGTGACCCAGATATAGATTTTGCTAAAATGATGATAATGCACCATCAAGGGGCAATAAATATGGCTAACGAAGAAATAGCCAGCGGCCAAGATGCTACCATGAAAGCAAAAGCTCAAAAAATTAAAGCAGAACAAGAAAAGGAAATTCAAGAGTTTGATGCTTTTTTAGCTAACCGCCAACCTGACCAGAATGATATGGCTTTTGGTATGGAGCAAATGAAAGCCATGGAGAAAATGGGACGAGCCAGCGATTTACGCGTAATTACCGGTGATATAGACCACGATTTTGCCCAGCTTATGATTCCGCACCACGAAACAGCCATGGAAAACTCCCAATCTTTATTGCATCATGGTAATAGTCCTGAAATGAAAGCCAAAGCGCAAGCCATTATTGATTCGCAAATGGAGGACATAAAAGATCTGCAAAACTGGCTTTTAGAAAATAAAAAATATTAACTCATTTATAATACTGTAGTTGAATTAACTTTTTCAGAAGGTTTAATCACTAGTAACACAAGGCAAAATCTTATAACTCTTAATTAAAATTTTATCACAATTAGCCCTGAGTTGCTTGGTAACTTTACCAAAGTAAACAGAAGGATTTGGATGGTCCTCCTGTTTTAAAAGTAAATTAAACCATTAAAGTTAATGCTATGAAAACATTGCAATTCAAAACCAATATTAAATGCAGTGGCTGTGTTTCTGCAGTTACTCCTTTTTTAAATGCCAAAGAAGATATAGGAAAATGGCAGGTGGATACCGATAATCCAAACAAGATTTTAACGGTGGAAGGGGAAAATTTGGATGAACATAATGTGATTGAGGCCGTCGAAAAAGCCGGTTATCAGATAGAACCGCTTAAGTAAAAACCAAATCTTAAAAAGGATAATCAGCAAGTTGGTTATCCTTTTTTTATCTCTTGCCAATTTAAATAATTAGCTATGGATCATAACCATCATCATGGGCACTCACCAATAAAAGCAGAGGCTCAAGAGTTAACTGATCAAAAAAACCAGTTAGCAGATAAAACAATGCATGGCCACTCCCATGCCATGCCGCCTCAGAATAATGACCACGCGGCACACGGTGAGCATGGTCATGACCATCATGCCATGATGATCGATGACTTCCGCAAACGATTTTGGATTTCGCTGTTCCTCTCTATTCCGGTAATTATCATTAGTCCCATGATACAGCATATTGTAGGATATCATTTAGAGATACCCTACAACATGTACATTGCTTTTGGGTTGTCTTCTATTATCTTCTTATACGGGGGTTGGCCTTTTTTAACAGGCTTAAAAGATGAGCTGAAGAAAGGCTCTCCTGGCATGATGACCTTAATTGCCATTGCTATAACAGTAGCTTACTTGTATAGTACGGCCATTGTTTTTGGGTTAGAGGGGATGGACTTCTTCTGGGAACTGGCTACGCTCATCGTGATTATGCTTTTGGGACACTGGATAGAGATGAAGTCGGTACTAGGAGCTTCCCGGGCCTTGGAGTTACTCGTGAGTCTGATGCCTTCTGAAGCTCATCTCTTAAAAGATGGGGAAACAGTTAATATCCGAATTGATGCGTTACAAAAAAATGACTTAATACTGGTAAAGCCAGGCGAAAAAGTTCCGGCTGATGGACTGATAGAAGAAGGAGAAAGTTATATAAATGAGAGCATGCTCACGGGCGAAAGTAAGCCGGTGCAGAAATTAAAAGATAGTAAAGTTATTGGAGGATCTATTAATGGCAATGGCTCTTTAAAAGTAAGGGTGCTAGGTACCGGGGAGGAAAGCTACTTGAACAAGGTAATAAACCTAGTGCAGGAAGCTCAGAAAACAAAATCAGACACCCAGAACTTAGCTGATAAAGCTGCTCGCTGGCTCACGTATATTGCTCTCTTTGCCGGCTTTACCACCTTTATAGTATGGCTTTTATTAGGGGCTGAATTGTCCTTCGCGTTAGAGCGCATGGTAACGGTAATGGTAATTTCCTGTCCACATGCTTTAGGTTTGGCAGTACCATTGGTAGTAGCTATTTCCACCGCTATCTCTGCCAAAAATGGTTTATTAATCCGGAACCGTACGGCTTTTGAGAATTCCCGAAAAATCACCACCATCATTTTTGATAAAACTGGCACCTTAACGCAAGGCTCTCACGAATTAGCCCGTATTGTTTCTTTTAATTCTGCTTTTCCAGAGCGAGAATTGTTAAGGTTGGCTGCTGGGGTGGAACAAAATTCAGAGCATTATATTTCCCAAGGCATTTTAAAGCGGGTAAAAGCTGAAAACATTATTATTCCTACTGCAGAAGGTTTTAACTATTTACCCGGCAAAGGATTAGAAGGAACAGTAGAAGGAAGATCGGTCAAGGTAGTAGGGCCAAATTATATTCAAGAATTTAATATCCAGGTTCCAAAAAGCGATGCCGAAGAAGGCGTGGAAACGGTCGTTTATATTTTAATCGATAACCAGGTAGCTGGATTTATTAGCCTGAAAGACCAAATACGTCCGGAATCGGCCGAAGCTATTGCAATTTTAAAAGCTAACAACATTAAAAACTTGTTACTTACCGGTGATAACGACCGGGTGGCAAAAAGTGTTAGTGATTTCTTAAAAATGGATGGCTTTTTAGCCAATGTTTTGCCGCATCAGAAGCAGGAGAAGATAAAGGAATTACAAGCCACCGGTGAGTTCGTGGCCATGACCGGAGATGGGGTAAACGATGCACCAGCTTTAGCGCAGGCTGATGTAGGTATTGCCGTAGGATCCGGCACGGATGTAGCGGCGGAGACAGCAGATATCATCCTGGTAAACAGCAATCCGAAAGATATTGCCTCCTTAATTCTTTTTGGCAAGGCGACCTACCGCAAGATGATCCAAAATATAATATGGGCCACCGCTTATAACGTGATTGCCTTACCATTAGCCGCTGGAGTACTCTATAAACAGGGAATAATGGTATCTCCTGCCATTGGTGCTGCTTTAATGAGTTTGAGTACGATTATCGTAGCCCTTAATGCGCAATTGCTACGTAAACAAATTAAAAGCTAAATGCATGCTTTTGCCCATTTACGGGCAGGCAGAATGAGTATGAAATTTAAAAAGATTCTTATCCTTATTAATCCACTCATTTTATTTCTACTCATTTCGTTTTCTGGATTAAGCCAAAATAGCCGGCAGAGCACCATTTCCACTAAAGGAATTATGGAGAAAATGTTTGTTTCTGTTAAGCAGCTGCGGACAGTCAAATTTATCATGAAAGATTGGGAACGCCGAGAAAACCGGAACAGGGAGGGAGAACAACATATCAAAGTAAATATATCTCCCTTTTGGGTATACGCTTATATTGCGAAACCCAGTAAAGGGGTAGAGGCCTTATGGCGGCAAGGAGAAAACAATAACAAGGTTTTAGTTCACCCCAATTCCTTTCCTTACATCAGTTTAAACCTGGATCCCAATGGTAGCTTGGTACGCAGTGGCAGCCATCATAATTTATTTGCGGCTAATCCAAATTATACCGCAGAGATCATTCGAGATACTTATAAAAAGGTTGGAAAGGAGTTCACCAATATTTTTAAATACGAAGGAGATGTGGTGTTTGATGGAAAGGAGTGTTATAAAATAGTTATTAATTATACCCCCTATAAGCTATACAACTACCAGGTAAAGCCAGGTGAAGATGTATTTAGTATTGCTCAGAAACTCTATTTAAATGAATTTAAAATAAAAGAATTAAATAAATTAAAAGATTATACTGGTTTAAAAGCTGGTCAGACTCTCGTGCTACCTAATTCCTACGCAAAGAAAACAATTCTTTTTATTGACAAAAAAACGTTTCTTCCTTTGGTACAAGTTATTTATGACGAGTTAGGATTCTTTGAAAGATATGAGTATCACGATTTACAAGTGGATCTTACTTTTAAAAAGGATGAATTCACCCGAGATTTCCCCGCCTATCATTTCTAATATTGCCTTAACAGGTTAGCAGATAATTTCTGAACAACCCGCATCTATTATAAAATACTAAAAAATATGCTGAAACAGCTTTTACAAAAAAACTTCGGAACCTTTATTTCTATGGCGCTCCTGGTAATCGTGCCGGTTTCGGTAAGTTCAACTTTAGCTGTTCTACTGTTTAAATACCAGGATTTGCTTTTAAACCTATCGTTAGGGCAAACGATGTTTTATTTTCTGGTTGTTTCGATAACGATGGCTTTCGCTTTAACTCCTACAACGTTTATAGCCTTACTTACCGGATTTTATTTAGGTTGGGCTGGCTTTCCAGGAGTAGTTATATCGTATGCTCTAGCTTCTTTAATTGGGTATCAATTGGCTCAAATAATTGATCATGGCAAATTGCTTAAGTTTATTAGTCACTTCGAAAAAGCCGCCGCAGTAATGGAAGAGCTTAAACATCAAAGTTGGAGCTTAATTATATTAACTCGTATATCCCCCGTACTCCCATTTGCCTTGATGACTTTCATTTTAGCAATGATGAAAGTGAATAAGCGTAAATTTTTATTAGCCAGTATTGTAGGAATGTTACCCCGAACCTTGTTTTTCTTTTGGCTGGGTACTCAAGCCCAGGACATTATCCTCCTGTTGCAGAATTCAGATACTGGCACAAGCGGCAAATTACTTCTAATTGCTCTTATTGCTATATCAGTATTTGGTCTTTATTACCTATTTAATCGTGCTTTGAAAAGAGCTCTCGCGCGACAGTCTGTTCGATAATAGCACCAGATAAATAGGAGCATTTTACCCGAGGACTTTTAAAGTTTTTTAGCCTTTAATCGCAAGCTGTTAGCTACCACCGATACGGAACTTAGCGCCATGGCTGCTCCAGCAATTATAGGGTCCAATAAGAAACCATATAACGGATATAGTACTCCGGCTGCAATTGGAATTCCAATTAGGTTATAAATAAAAGCCCAGAACAAATTTTGACGGATGGCATTTACCGTTAAACGGGACAGTTTCAAGGCTTTGGGGAGTAGTTGCAAATCGGAGGTAATCAAGGTCATCTTAGCTACATCAATGGCTATATCAGACCCTTTACCCATCGCAATGCTCACATTGGCCTGAGCCAAAGCCTGGGAGTCGTTAATACCATCGCCTACCATACCTACTATTTTGCCTTCATTTTGGAGTTTTTTTACAAAATTTGCTTTATCGCTAGGCATCACTTCCGCTTGAAAATGGGGTATTCCTACTTGCCTTGCCACAGAAGCAGCTGTACGGGCATTGTCACCCGTGAGCATGTAAACTTCAATTCCACGTTGCTGCAACAGTTGAATGGCTTTGGCAGACGTTTCTTTTACTTTATCGGCAATGGCCAAAATGGCTACCACTTTCCTTTCCTCCGAAAAATAAATTACAGTCTTGGCCGCCTCAGCCCATGTATCCGCTAAACTAGAAAGCTCAGCTGGAATAGTCATTTTTTGAGAATGTATATACTTAGGGCTACCAACTTGGTAAGTCCAGCCTTGCCAACTAGCTTTTATACCATTACCAGTTACACTTTCAAAGCTGTCTAAAGTAACTGCTGAACTCACCTCATCTCGTAAATACCGAACGACTGCCTCAGCCAGAGGGTGTTCAGATTGTTGCTCCATAGAAAACAAAGCAGCTTTCAACTCATTTTGCCTAAAACGAGCTTCATCCGACCAAACTAAATCCGTAACCACTGGCTTGCCTTCCGTAATAGTACCGGTTTTATCTAAAATTATAGCATTAAGCCGATAGGCTTGCTCTAGGCTTTCAGCATCTTTTATCAGGATACCTTGCTCCGCACCCTTACCTACCCCTACCATAATAGCGGTGGGGGTAGCTAAACCTAACGCGCAGGGGCAAGCTATTACCAATACTGTTACAAACGCCAGTAACCCTTGAGTTAAACCATTATTCCCACCTAAAACTAACCAGGTAACCAAGCTGAGCAAAGCCAATACAAACACAACGGGTACAAAAATACCAGCAATTTTGTCAACTAGCTTTTGCACTGGGGCTTTGGATCCTTGCGCATCTTGCACCAGTTTAATAATTTGGGCCAATAAGGTTTCACTCCCTACCTTTTCCGCCCTAAACCGGAAACTCCCTTTTTGATTAATGGTACCGGTGAACACTTTATCGCCAATTTGTTTAGAGACGGGTACTGGCTCCCCACTGATCATGGATTCATCCACAAAAGAAGTTCCGAAAGAAATTTCCCCATCTACTGGCACCTTCTCTCCAGCCCGAACTAATAAAATATTTCCTTTTTGGATGGTAGAAACAGGTACTTCTCGCTCGGTATTACCTTCCACGAGCCAAACCGTTTTCGGCTGCAACCCTATCAGTTTTTTAATGGCCGAAGAGGTATTAGACTTGGCCTTCTCCTCCAACAATTTGCCTAACAATATAAAAACAATGACTACGGCAGAAGCTTCAAAATAAACGTGCGGATGCAAACCGCGAGCGTGCCAAAACTCGGGATAGAGTGTATTAAAAACACTAAAAACGAATGCTGTACCGGTGCTTAAGGCCACTAAGGTATCCATATTCGCCTTTCTATGCCGGGCCTGTCGGAAGGCATTCACAAAGAAATTACGACCGAAATAAAACAGTACCGGAGCACTGAGCCCCATCATTATCCAGTTGCCATAAGGCAGATCCATAAAGAACATCCCAATGATTACTACTGGTAAAGTAAGCAGACCCGCCAATAAGGTTTTTTTCTTTAAAGCTTGGTAATGAGTTTGTTGAGCTTCTTCCTGTTTTCCTTGAGCATCTTCGGTATCAGTAATTAAATCATAACCTATTGACTGTAGTGCCTTTTGCATGTCAATTACTTTAACCTGCTTTGGATTATAAGTAACCTGTAAAGTTTGGGTAGCAAAATTTACATTCGCTTGGGAAACCCCTGGAGTATTAGCAACAATTGATTCTGCGCTTATAGCACAGGCAGCACAGGTCATACCAGTAACCGGCATAGATGCTTGGGTAGCTGTTATATCTGCTGTTTCTAAAAGTGCGGTTAGGCTATCTATATCACTTTTCATAATTACTAATTTGTATTAAATGATAATACAAAGGTAATTTGTCATAAAGGCAGCACTGTTACAAAATTTAAAGAATGAGTAATAAGATTTTGCACTTTGATCTACACTATCAGGAATAAACAAAAGTACCTCCCGATCTTTTTGCCTTTATATTATAATTTCTAAGTAGGTAAAATTGCTTTTACCTTATGATTTCTGAAAATGGGTCATAACCATCAATTGTAAAAGCCATATATTCACCAGTCAAAGCTCCAGTTTTATTTACAATATAATTTAACACCTCATCTTCATCTGCTCCTTCCGGAAAATCCCTTTCTGCCATTTGCACCCATCTTTCTTCTGCATCGAGCATGGTTAGCATAATAATATGCACAACAAAATACTCTTTATCATCAAGCTCGAATTCTGAATTTGTATTTCCTTTATATGCTTTCCACTTTTGTAGCCAATACTTATCTTTAATCATATTTTCTTCGAACAGCACATCCATGCCATAGTGCTGCATCATTCGCTGAAATGCCTCCTTAGGCCCAAATTTATAAATTCGCCCACCTAAGGGAGTGTCTTCATAGGCTTCCCGGCTAGTAATTCCTTTTGGCAAAAGCTGAGCTAGATGTTTAGGTTCTAAATTATCATAGGGTATTGTTGTAAATAACGTTTCAGATAATGTGTGGTAAGTTTGAGAAAGCAACAAAGAGAACTTTTCAAAAAGAGAACTAAGAAACAGCTCTCCATCTTCCGTTAATATATCATAGACCGGAACATTTAGAATCTTAGAGATACTGATTAATTTATCATAGGGCAATGTAGTACTCCCAGATTCTAGCTTGCTGTAAGTGGATCTTGCCATAAAAAGTCTATCAGCCATGCACTTTTGAGTTAGCCCTTTTTGCTTCCGGAGATTTCTAAGGTTATCGTGTATCTTCATGATTTAGCTTTTGGACAAATAAAGAGCTCCTTTGGCCGAAAACAAAAATTGTTCTGTTATTTCACCTTTCCTATATCACCCATTTTTAAGAATTGGCAATCAGAAGGCAACTTCTACCATATTTTAGTGAAAATCTTCAAAATAAAACAAAAGGGAAAAAAGATTGGCTTTTTCACAATTGCAAATCTGGTTTTTAATAAAATAATATTTCTTCTCTATTGCCCTTTACAGATGTGAGCTATACAAAATACACCGTTTACTACCTGGTATCAACCGCTAAAGCAAGGTATAAACGAACTTGGCCTGAAAACCCAATGAGAGCTGTTCTTTCCTTAGCTAAATATCTTGAATCTATTAGGTTGAAATTTATGGAACACGAATTGGGTAAGAATGACAACTGGCCATTATTGGAACAAGCAATACTGGCAGCCAAGAAATAAAAACTGCTTTAATTATTGCCAAACTTGACCGGCTCAGTAGAGAAGTGACCTTTCCATTTCAATTAAAAACCGTGTAGAGAAGAATAACATTAATTAGACTTGCCTGGATATGCCGGAGATGATATTGGTATTTGGGAAAAGATTGCTTAGCATGAAAAGGAAACAAATAGTAAAAGAACCAAGGCTGAACTACAAACTAAATAAGCCCGCGGTGAGGGGTTAGGCAACTTAAATAATTTAACTGTTACTAGTTGGGAGCAAAGGTTAACCTGGATGCCATTGCCGATAAGTTAAATCAAGCTGGGTTTAAACCTAGTAAAGGCGGCGCGTGTCAAGCTATTTAGGTAAAGCGCATTCACGAACGCTACTGCCGGTAAGTAAGACTTATTGATTTTAATAAAATATACTTTCAAAATGGTATCTTTGGTCTTGATCACTGCTAGTCTATAATCTAATGCTTTCAGACAGGTTTTCTGAGATTACTGCTCTTATCCAACAAGCTCGGCACCATGCTATCCAAACGGTTAATTCTGAATTAATTAATCTTTACTGGTTAGTTGGGCAACATATTAATCAGCGATTGGCTAATGCCAGCTGGGGAGAAAAAACCATTGATGAACTAGCACAGCACCTCAAAACCTACCATCCGGAACTGAAAGGTTTTAATCGACGGGGATTATACCGGATGAAACAATTTTATGAAACTTATACCATTAGCAAAGTTGTGTCATTACCGCTAGCACTACTAGAAAATTTTCAACAACCAGCTAATGCAATTGTGTCATCAGTGATGACACAATTAGAAAATAGAGGTATTAGAAATACCCTCCTTACCCAAATTAGCTGGACCCATCACCTAGTTTTATTGGCGAGAACGAAGACGGAAGAAGAACGTGAATACTATCTACGGCTTTGCATACAGGAAAAGTACAGTGTACGAGAATTAGAAAGACAAATCAACAGCGGAGTTTTTGAGCGAGCTATGCTGGGGAACCAAAAACAGCCTCCTGCTATAAAGGAATTAAAGCAGGACATTAGCAATGTTTTTAAAGATAGCTATGTTTTTGAATTCCTGAATATTCCAGAATCACATAGTGAAGGGACCTTACAAAAAGCACTGGTGGCTCAGATGAAAAGCTTCATTCTAGAACTAGGGAGGGATTTCCTTTTTGTGGGGCAAGAATACCGCTTACAAGTTGGAAATAGTGATTTTTTTATTGATTTACTATTTTACCATCGGGGCTTACAATGCTTGGTAGCTTTTGAGTTAAAAGCTGATAAATTTAAGCCGGAGCATTTAGGACAACTTAATTTTTACCTGGAAGCCTTAGACCGAGATGTAAAGAAAGACAATGAGAATCCTAGCATTGGTATTTTACTTTGTAAGGATAAAGATAGTGAGGTAGTGGAATATGCTTTGAGTCGAAACCTCTCGCCAGCCTTAGTAGCGGAATATAAAACGCAATTACCCGATAAAGAACTACTACAACAAAAATTACATCTGCTTTTCGAAACTAGAACAGAATAATAGAAAGCAATTAAGCCAATCAACAGCACCACTCAAAAATCGGAGGTGCTATCCAGATAGATAACTCAAAAATTTGAAATTAAAGAAAAAAATATATATTTATAGAAGTCCTAATTAAAGGGACTTTTTTATTTATGCCTGTAGAAAGAGCTAGAAAATCAATCCCATCTGGCACAGCTAGAAAATTATGGATAAAGTCAGGAGGTCATTGCACAACATCAGAAAGGGCCACTTAAAAAGCGTTGGCGAAAACAGAAAAAAACTCCTGGCAACCATAGCCAGTTAATAGAGAAATTAAATTGAATTTTAACCCTTTAACCTGAAGAGTATTTTCAGGAACTTACCAAACTCAATGTTATTTCTATTTTTAGATAATATTTAGAATGCTATAGGACAATAATCCGTTGTCAACTATCCTAAATTATAACTTGCAAGCTTAAATGATTTAATGCATAAATTTGTAAATACCATAAATTTCAAAAACTTGCTAAATCATTTATCATCATGCGTTTAATCATTGCTATTTGCTTGTTTTTAACTTCTCTTAATTGTTACCCACAAACAAAATATAAAACGTATTATAACAACCGCTTTTTATTTAGTGTTAAGTATCCCAACTTTTTAATACCGCAAGGCGAGTCAAATAATGGCGATGGCCAAAGATTCGTATCTAAAGATAAAAAAATTACACTACGGACTACGGCGAGTTATTATCCACCATCATCAAAAGGTTTATATCATTCCTATTTGGCATACTCAACTGATAGCAGTACCACAAAAGAAACTTTCTATAAGATATACAAAGGCAATTGGTATGTAATTTCAAAAATATTAGGCTCTAACATTAATTATGAAAAAGTTGTAATGTACAGCAATAAGAATGGCGAAACAGTTTACAAAACTTTAACATTCGTGTATCCGAAAGCGAGGAAGAAAGAGCTTGACGATATTGTAAATACAGTTGCAATTAGTTTTAAGTGAGTTAGTTAACAAATTACGAGTACTCCTTTTACCGACGCTTGGAAAAGTTGCTCTATTTAGCTTTACAGTTCAAAGGCCCACATTTTGCAATTGTAAAAGCTGCCCCATTTGGGGACCGTATGTAGCAATAAAATCATTAACCTTTTGTACTATTACGCCTGCTTTATCAGGATTATTAAACGTCCAGGTCAAGGCCCCTTTTACTCCGTTCGCAACTTTACCCCAAATAGGTGATGGTTTTGCTGCCTCAGACTTAGCCAGCTCTAAATCAGAAAGTATTTCTATTGGTAAATCTTCTTTTGGAAGCTGTTGTAGAAGTTCAATTAACTTAAATATGATTTCGGTATTATTTGACTGTGTTATATTTACATTTTGTGTGTTTCCAGTACCACCTACTTGAACAGGAGAATTATTTACGCCATTATTATAAAAATTATTAATTTGAGCAGCGGGTGAACTGTACCTGACCGGCTCGTACTTCACCTCTTTACCCACTACTACTCCATTGCTGGAATAATCTTGTACACTTGAGATTTTATAAGCTTGTTCTCCATCCAAAATAATATCATTTACCTGCACATTGATGTCAGTTGTAAACCGATACTTATCGCCAGATTTAAGTACTTTGAATGGACTCCCAACGAACTGCTCTCCTGGCTTTTGCAACATAATCTGCCGGCCATTATCATCGACTAACTGCTTAAAATCCTGCTGTTCAGATTGTATTCTTTCTTCTGACATAATGGTATTATAAATATCCAATACTATTTTAGTGTAACCTAGTAAAAAACACGGATAAACGGACCCTGGCCATTTACATTTACCTGGTACTTTGTAATCTTCAAAATATGTTCCCACTTGAAATTCTTCTAGCGGTATTCCTTTAATAAAAGCTATTGCTTCCAGTAAATAGTCTTTAGTAAAATTATCCTTTAACTGAGTGTAATACCATAAGCGGGCATAATAAAAGAAGAGCTTTTCTTCTGCATCTTTCAGTTCTAAAGGCAATTCAATTTGCCTTTTTGCAACAAAGCTTAATTTTTGGTTCTGAGGAACTAAAGCAGCTAGTTTTACCAGAAAGACAGAATCTAATCCTCTATAATAAGTATGCTTGCTTAACAATATATCAATATGAGTACTTAATTTCTCCTCATTCCAAATATTAAGTTTAGCTATTGAGTAAAGTATGATAAGAGTATGCGATAAATCCTTTAGCAAACCACTCTGAGGGTGAAATTTTACTTCTCTTTCAATATAATCTTTCAAATTATTAACTAGTTCTGGCTCTAATACTGAATGCCGGCTACTTGCAATTAAGCTTGCTGCTATAATTTCTTGTAAGGGACTTTGGGCAAACTGATGGGCTACAATTTTAGTAATACAAAAAGTATCTTGGCGTTTAAAAAAGTCTATTACCCCTTCTATATGGAACTCTTGATGCTCCTGTATCAAATGGACAAATAAGGCATCTGTTAAATAAGAATCGGTATCAATATCCGAATCAAATTTCTGGCTAATACAAAATCGAGTTGTACTAACAGCTCGCTCTAAATGAAGTAAACTATTTGAAAAAGCTATATCCACCACAAGCGTTTATCAATTATAATGTTCTTGAATTGATTTATAGAGCGGAAATCGTTAATTGTACGAGCTAGCTCTTTGGGAAAAGCAACAGTAGCCGGCAACGTTGTGAGGGGAAAAGTGGCCTTATAATTTAGTTTAGTAAGCGCCTGCATATGCATTGCTAAATCGTTCATACTTAAATCATGCTGCGCCGGCATAGTATGGCACTTTATTCTTAATATTACCGGAGTACCTTTTACAGTAGTTTTAATGGATGAATAGCCCGATGTACAGTAATATAATGTATTATCACTAAATAGTATACCTCCTCCCCTTTGCTGGTGGGCATCTACATTATTAGAATTAAAAAGTCTAACGGTATGATTGTCTGCAATACTTACAAAATACAGTATAGCATCAGGAATAACCTTAGTAATTGCCTTATAAACACTATTCATTTCTTCCTTACTGAAAATCTTATTATAATGAATATGTATTTTTTTTAAATTAGGCTGACCCAATTGGGCAGCTAATACGGCATCACGTATCAATTTACCTACATTTTGACCTCTTTTCTCAAAATCATACTGCGCTTCTTCATCAAAGGTATCAGCATTGTAATAAGCCTGCTGCCATTCCCCATCTGCTGAAAAAACATTAATACAAGCTAAAGTTCTGAGTAGCTTCGGACTGACCGCAATTGCTTTTTCTTTCTTACTAGAGTAAGATATGCCAATAAATAAATCTACGTTCGGCAGCTTCTCTTTAGGATAAAGCGTCCATGGAGTATATCCAGCCTTCACATACAAATCTAGGGCAAAATTCCAAAGAGTAAACTGGTTAGGACCATTAAAGGTAGGTTCTCTAACACATTGGGAGACGATACCACCATTGATTAACTGAGCCTGAACTTTAGTTTTTGTAAAAGATGGGTCAGCCGGCAATTGATAAATAATGACATCATACCCTTCAGCACGGCCGATAACTATTCTTGTAAGAAAAATTTCAAAATCTTTTTCTTCATATATTTGGCAATCTATTTCGAGGGTAGTATGAAAATGCTTTTCAAATCCATAATATCCATCTACCCCATTTTGTAACAGCAATGAAAATTGTCTGGCTTGTTTCGTAGTAGCAGCGGAATGCAAAAATAGTATACGAACAGGTTTTGGAGGCTTCTCATATGCTCCGTACAGAACTAACCCTTCTTTAACTTTAATGCTTTTTTTCGAATCCTGAATCGAATCGAACCGAAGATTAGGTTCAGATAAAATAGTTACTTTTTTGTAAAAATCGTTCTGGGATACAGGTTGTTTCTCCAGCACTACCCTGGTAGTGTCTATTTTACCGTTTAATATAGCAGCAATTTTATTAACTAAGACAATGGCTGAAGCTAATCGTTCTTGTGATTTAAGCTGAGTCAAGCCTTTAAGACGATTATTTAAATCAATATAAGTTAGCTTTCCTTTTTCTACTAATTTGTTTACAATATTTTGCATCCTTTCAATGGGAAAGATAGGAATAATGTCATTTTGTAGAATTGGCAACAACCCATCTTCCTGTTCACCCTGCTTTAGGATATCTGCTAATACTCCTTTCCTTCTCCATTTTACACCTTTACTATCAGTTATATAGTAGAAACAAGATAAGGTATTCTGGCTTTTCAATTTTTCTAATAAATCGGGTTTATTATATAATTGAATTATTTGCGAAACTGACATTTGGTTTACCACTCTTAAGGTCGGTTCAACAGATAGATAAAATTGACCGTCTGAATAATGTAAGGCGAACTTGAAAGCTTGACAAATATGAAAATATTCTAAATAGCTATTACCTAATGTAGGATGCGGTAGTTCGGTAAAAACTACTTCATTAAAGTTCTCCTCTGTAAACTTTCTTGTCAATACGGCTACCCCCTGGTACTGACTAAATTTGTGTCGAATATAACGATAAAGAATAAATTTAATCTTTTCAATTTCTAAGGGTATTTCAACTAACCGGGGATCAGCTTTAATAGTTACTAACTTCGTTTGTTCAAAAAAGGCTGCTTCTGGAAAATCGGCCCTCAAATCGGCAGAAAGAATAAAGAGCTTTCTAGGAAAGGGGGCTAGATTTAATTTGAACAGGTTGGTAAATTCATCCTTAATTGTAATTGCTGCGGCTGCCAGGTTCGTTGAGGAGTTAGAACGATAAGGCTTGGTATTTTTGCAAACGGGGTAAGTATTACAACTTAAAAAATGTTGGCTATTTTTACTACTGTACTTTTTTACCATTCGTCCTTTTCGGCATTTATCGCAAACACCGAAATCCTCCCCACTGCTTACCTCCGATTCACTCATCTTCTATCTTATAATACTGCTATTAAAAAGTAATATAAGAAATTAATAATTACAGATTCACAAAAGAGTACTAAAATCAACCACTAGAGCATCGTTAACTGCATCTCATTGCGAAGTAAAAGTAATATTGGTGGATATCTTCCTTGATAGCGGCATTAATAAAGGGAATGCACGATAATAGTACCTTATGAATACTTAAAACGATAAATAACAATTTAATCTTCTATATAAGTATCAAAAAGTATACTGCAATGAAGTTGCATTTTTTGCATACCCAATTTCCCCATATAATTCATATTTCAAATTGTTAGTAGAGCAAAATAGCAAATAAATTCTTTTGTCAATAAAATTAGCAAACATTTTGCAGTTATTATTAGTAAACGAATATATTTGGTCAAAAATGCCAAATTATTTAGCTTTAAATAAAATATGTATCTATGGATAAAATAGATAATCATAAGCAAAATCAGGATGCCGTAAATCTTATATTGTTGGGTTATGAAACGGAAACCAAACTGCCCTTATTCAGTTCTTACGTAAAAGCCGGGTTCCCTTCGCCGGCCGAGGATTATGCTGAGGAGCGCATCAGCCTCTTAAAATTTCTTTCCGGCAATCCTACTGCAACTTTCTATGTGCTGCTGGAGGGCGATTCTATGATAGATTTTCATCTGTTTGAAGGGGATCTATTAGTAATAGACCGTTCCCTGGAAGTACGATCCGGCGATATTATCCTAGCTAATCTGGATAATGAATTTACGGTAAAGATGCTCGAAATAACAGAGAATGGAGCCCGTTTAGTACCGGGTAATAAGAAGTATAAGCCTATAGTTATAAATAATAATTTAGAATTATTGGTTTGGGGGGTAGTGAGAGGTATAGCCAGGAGATTCCGGAAATGACCAGCTTATTCTTACACGCCGATATCAATAATTGTTATGCCTCCATCTTCCGGATATTTAACCCGGAGCTAACCGGCAAACCGATTATTGTGCTTTCCAACAATGACGGCTCTATCATTGCGCGTTCCCAAGAAGCTAAGGACTTAGGAATTAAGATGGGGCAACCTTTTTTTGAAGCCAAAGCTATTATTGACAAACACCAGATCCAGGTATACTCCAGCAATTACCCGCTCTTTCACGATCTGAGTACCCGCTTTCATAATACACTAGGCACGTTTTCCCCTAACCAGGAAATTTACAGCATCGACGAGGGATTTCTAGATCTGGGCAATTTCTACAACACTAACCTGCAGCAATACGGTCGAACCATTAAGCAAACGGTGTGGAAATGGTTAGGCCTGCCAATTTGCGTGGGCATCGCTCCTACTAAAACGCTCGCGAAGCTGGCCAACCGAATAGCTAAAAAATCAGCGAAAGCAAACGGTGTCTTAGTCCTCAACACGCCGGACCATATTACATCTGCCCTAAAAATCATTGATGTAGGAGATGTCTGGGGAATTGGCCGTCAATACGCCATTAAACTTCGTAATTTTGGCATTTACACAGCTTGGGATTTATCTAAGGTGACCGATGCTTTTGCTAAAAAGCATTTAACCATTGTAGGATTACGCATTGTAAAGGAACTGCGCGGCGAAGCGTGTGCAGATTTGGAAATTGAACCACCAGCAAAGAAAGGTATTTGTACCAGCCGCTCTTTCGGTCAGCCTGTAACTACGTTGAATTTACTCGAAGAAGCCGTGGCCACCTATATGACACGTAGTGCTTATAAACTAAGAAAGCAAAAAAGCCGCTGTTCGCAATTAAGTGTGTTCCTGGAAACAAACCCCTTTAAGGAGAACGAGGCCCAATACAATAATTGCAAAACCATCCAGCTGCCGGTGCCCACTAACTCCACATTAGAACTAATTAATTATGCACTTATAGCTTTAAGAGCCATTTATCGGGAAGGGTATAAATATAAAAAGGCCGGCGTATTACTGGATGATATTAGCCCAGCTACAGCTGTGCAAGGCAATATTTTTGATACCATTGACCGTGGCAAGCACTTAGACCTGATGCAAACCTTGGATTTACTGACTAGGAAATTAGGAACCGGTATTGTAAAAGTAGCCAAAGAAGGTATTGAAAAATCCTGGAAAATGAGGCAGGATTATGGTACACCTTGTTATACAACCCGGATGGAAGACATTTTAGTGGTAAGGTAAAATTATTAAGTTATAAAAGGAATAAATTATAAATCAATCTAAGGATGCCCAAACATTAAGTTGTTCATTATTACCATTTCCATTTATATAATCATTGGCTGCAGCTAAGATTGAGCTTATTTTACTAGATAAATTGTTTTTTGATACTCCTGGTTGTACTATAGTGAAAGTAAAACTTAACATTTTACCTTTACTTATTAAAGCTTTATATTGAGTTAAATCACCCTTAATAAATTTTTGTGGCTTACTATTCACTCTTTGTAAAAATTTCTTATTAAAAGTATTTTTATTTGAAGTCCATAATAATGATTTAATTGCTTGACCACAGACTTCATATACATCATTTACTCTATCACCAGATTCCTTCCCTCCAGAACCTTTGATATGAAATAAATTTATCATAGTTGAATCTGGCGATTCTTTAAATGTAATATAATCGGCCATTTCACCTGTTCCGTGATCGTATACAATCAAATCATAGTCTTGGGCGAATAAAGAACTGTGTATTGTTTCATGAATTGAATCTTTGTTATTATTATCCGCCTTTAACTTTATCCTTGGATTAGTTGGATCATAAAATTCTATTTCAATATCAGTATTATTGGTAACCCAATCAAAATCAAAAATTTGTTCAGCTGGAAATAAAATTTCATTTTGATTAGGTTTATGCAATTCATTATATATTATTGCTGAAAAGTCATTTAAATAAAATTGCAAGGGATATTCATTTAAATATTCCTCAATACTATAATCAAAAACATTAAATAAAAAGTCTGAGCTTTCTCTTAATGAATAATGATCTTGAAAAGAGAATTTTAGCGGTATAGAGATTTTTTCATAAGTGAGGTCAAAAGATAGTTCCTGATTATTAGTTTGGTCTTTATCAATTATGATATCAAATTCTAATAAATTAACAGTTTCTAATAATTCTCCCTCTACACTTACAATATTTAAATCTGGGAAGTCAGAAAATGTTTCTCTATTCCAAATAGCAGCATAGACCTTTTCTGGGAAATTGTTAATTTTTACTCCTATCGGTAAATGGTCTAACCCAGTATGTGTTTTAACAATTACATCACTTTCAATTTTCCTTCCTATTTCTCGACACCAGTTAATAAAAATTGGAATCTTTTCGTAAGCATTACTCCAAACTTTTGAACCGCTACTATATCCAATGGTAATTTTTGTATCTTCCTCGTTTTTAGCCTTACCATAAATATGACCATTTGAATACATACGCCCATCAGTTTTTTTTATTGAATTATGAGCGTGAGACCCTGAAATTGTCCTATAAGATTCACCGCTATTAATGGAACGATTCTGCATCCCTAAACTAAATATTTCAGTTTCACTTAACCCTGAAAGTACTTTATGCAAATCATATTTAGATATTTTTTCAGCCGGGTTATTAGTAAACTTTTCAATCATTAAATCATAAAACTGGGGAGTTTTAATGGCTGAATGGATGAATACCAAATTTGTTTCTTCATCAAAAAAAATTAGAAAAAGAAAAAAATTTACATCAACAATTTCATCTGAATTAATCCATTTAGGGCTTTGGGTAACCTTGGATATAAAAATTATAGCCGAGTTTTCCTCACTAATAAAGTGATGAACAATCTCATGACCTGAAATATCTAAGTAACCTTCTATATTAAAATCGGTAACACGGTAAATTTTTACATGGCAGTAAGGGTTTAAGTTATAGATCGAAATATTCTCTGCTTCCTCCCTTACCAAATCATCTTCTTCACGGTTAAAAGAATTAATAACATTCTTTATTAAATCTTCGACAATTATTCTGTCTTGACTTAAATCAACAATTAAATCATTCCAAATTGCCCCTTCAGAGAAAAGTTGTTTAGTGCCTATTTCTAAATCATTGGGAAGTGCTAAGAATTTAGCCTGACCGATATTAGAAGCGTTAGTTCTTGCAAATCTACCTATAAATTGTAATGTAATCGCTAATGATTTATGTGGCTGATGAAGAACTCCTATTTTAAGATTTGGAAAGTCAAACCCCTCACCAAGCATATCCACGCATATTATACCATCTAATAATTTATCCTTTAACTTTCTTACAGTTTGCTTAATGTATTTATAGGTTTTTTTACTATCAATTCTTCTTAAATTTAATGTTGTATTTTCTTCGTATACTTTTTCAAGTTCCTTTGCATGTTTTTTTGTATTAGTCCTTATCAGAATATAATGGTCAAATCCATTTTCTCGATCTTCGTTAAACTGTTTTTCCGCAGCTTTCGCTAAAGCGAGATCAACTGTTTCGTTAGTGTCTGGAGTAATAGGAATAAACCCAATTTCTCCAAATACTCTATCTTTCTTTGCCCTTGATAATGG
Organism: Adhaeribacter radiodurans; assembly: GCF_014075995.1. Taxonomy (NCBI): domain Bacteria; kingdom Pseudomonadati; phylum Bacteroidota; class Cytophagia; order Cytophagales; family Hymenobacteraceae; genus Adhaeribacter; species Adhaeribacter radiodurans. The sequence continues at coordinate 70,225 of NZ_CP055152.1, forward strand.
ATAATTGTAAACAATTCTCCCTAAAACTTCTTTTTTATCTCTTCTAAATGGAGTAGCTGTGAAAAATATTTTTTTAGAATTATGAAATACGTTAAGAATGTTATTCCATGTTGTAGCAGCAGCATGATGAGCTTCATCAACAAGTATTAAATCGAATAAAGATGGATTAGGATAGATATCTTCACTAATTCCTATGTTTATACTAGGTGGAATGCCAATAACTACATCATAATTTTCCAACTCTGTCCATTGTTCGTTAGATCTTATTGGAGTTATAATTTCAAAAACCTTAGGTAAATCAATGGATTCACTTACCACCCCAACCTGTTTAAGAGTTTTTAAGCTTTCGAACTCCTCTTTGATCTGGCCTCTTACTAGAACCGAAGAACTAATCACTAATACTCTTTTTGCCCTTTCAATAAATGCAGCCATTATAAGAACTGCGGTTTTACCCGTTCCAGTGGGCATTACAACCAATGCAGGCTCTTTCTCAAATAAGGTAAAATGTGAGGAAATTGCGTGAATAGCACCTATCTGGGCATTCCTTAACCCATTAGCTTCGATGTTATATTTAATATTGTAATGATTTTCAAGAAAATACGACATATTTCGAAACTAATTTTAATTAAGAAATTAAAACATTATTTACCTTAAAATATAGGTAAAATATTTCAAATAACGCCGAGGATGAGCAAAATGAAATGTATAATTACTTACATTCAAACTTGAGAGAAGATCAGTATGAAACCTTTATTGAAGAAAATAAACATGCCATTGGCATGAGAATATCATTTGAAAAAGGAGAAATCTATCGTTTGAATTCTTTTGTAAAAACACCAGTATTCAAAAGAGAATAAACCCAAATCATTAAAATTCATTGTTATTAATAAATGAAGAAAATGGCTTTACAAGGTATATCACCTTTAGAGATTTAAGTGAAGGATTAATTCAAAAAAATAGTGAAGCCTAATACCAACTTCTATAGGCATTAGGCTTTTTAAAATAAAGCTCTTGGGATTTAAGTCGTAAGCTATTTCACAAAAGCAGATTTTTTTGCATCAGCATTATAAGTGTTTGATAACCTTAAAGATATAGTAGTACATCGTTATTAATTTGCCATATAAATAAGCTCTTCACTTTTATCCTTTGTAGCTTCAGTATAAGTGAAGACCTTCTCCTCTAACAAGGTATCATTTTTGTAAACAGAAAATTTTAAAGTCATGGCAGCTGGGCCTGTTTCCACTGGAGAAAATCCGGTCATAGTGGAAATGCTTAATTCTTCTACATTGGGAGCTTCTACCGAAAAAGAAGCTGTATTTAAATTATCTCCCAGCAACACCGCCGGCACCGGATCTGTTGTATCCCGGTACTTAAAATCCCCACCAGCAATAGTAATAATTCTGGTAAATTTCTGATAATCTCCGGTTTGAGTTACATCAACCCGAAACGTGGCCGTGCTGGTGGTTGGGGTTGGATCATCGTTATTTTTGCCGCAGCCAACAAGTAAGAGCAATAATATCAAAAAACTACTAAAGTGCTTAAGAGTTCTCATATAAGTATACTTTAAATGAATTAAATGGCTTTTTCTATTAACTAAATATATCTTATTAGTATTGCCAAACCACTTAAATAAAATTACATATACAATAAGGATAAAGTTCTATGACTAGTGTATGCTATGACATTTTTTTAAATTTCTGCAATGCATAACTCAGACCTTCAGCAATTTTGGCTATCATGTCTAAAACCGGAACCTGGTAACCTTTTCCAATCTTGAAATTACTACCCTGTTTAAAACCAGTTCTTTTAAGTATATCATCAATACCTAATAGTAGATATTTTGCTTACTTGAGTTGCATTCTTCGGATGAATGATATCATTAAAGTCCTTAAAGCTTATACCATTATTTTCACTGGCAGCTTTGTGAACAGTTACTCCAGACCGAATACCAGATGCCCTTTCGAAAGCAGCTAGGCTTATCTTTGCTACCGGAATTTCAAAGCTTTTACCATTTACCTGGAATAAAAGGCTATCCTCCTTCTTTTGGGGTAATGGAACATCTTTACCATTTACTTGCATGGCTACAGCAATGTCATACATCTTGCCCTGGTAATCATTATCAAAAGCAGTATGTATTTTAACACCAGCCCAGTGCTGGATTGCTCCCTGCAGTTGACTTTTGGCTATACCTCCACCAAAGGAAACAAAGGCCGCATTATCAACGTCAAGCCGGTGTTTGTTTAACTGGCAGAAACTCATGAGGTCAATCGGATTTTCCCCGAAGAACACATTCCGAGTACGCTGGGGAGCCCCCACAAAGTCAGCAACCCACATACCGTTTTTCCGATCACTACCTGGTGCTACCCCTTTAAATCCATAATTCCGTAAATCGTAGCCAACTACTTCATTACTACCGGGCTTGGTTAAGGGAAAGCCAATGTTTTCATAAGGTCTACCTTTGGTTTTCTCCGTATCTTTAACTAAGTGAATAAAAGGTGAGAAGCGTTTAATAGTTTCCAGATCTAAGCCCCGTTCCTGAATCAGATAATGTAATTTAAAGACAGAAGGATTAGCTATCTGGTACCGACTGGAATCAAATTTCTTCGGCTCCGGAACGCCGTACTCGATTTTTAAAAGATGGGGTTCGTTAGCATAACCCTGGAGTACTTTGTTGATAGCGGAAATTTCGTTTTGGTAAGAGATGTTAAATCTATTCAGCCGATTTTTTACAAACTCAATTAAATCCCCACGATCGTTGGTACCATCCCGATTAAAGTAAAGTTTTTTCACCGGATCGATCAGCACGGTATCTCCATCTGAGTGTTTAAACTCCAGCACGGCTCTTCCCTTTTGTAAATTAACTTTGTAACCTAAAGACTCAGCCACTGCGGTGATGGCAATTCGCTCCCTGTAGTCCTGAAATGTCATGACTGTAAGAATTACCTTTTAACACCTTTAATTTTCTCCGAACTAACGGCTAGTGTTGGTTCTTCCAGTTTAACCATTGTTACTTCTGGTTTTTGCCGGAACTGGTTGGCATCAGTTATTTTGTAACCTTTGGGTTCATTTAAATCAATCTGAACTATGTTTATATCTTTGGTGGACTTATTTACAATCTCAACCGGCAACCCTTTTTTAAGCTGCTCTTTTTGATCTACGCTTAACACGGTATCTTTTATAGCATTGGGTATCTGGATTGCGCTTAACCTGGCGCTTAATATTTCGTTAGTTTCTTTATCCAGCTGGTGAATGTGCGGCTCTATGGAACCATTCAGAGCTTTGGAGTTTTTTACAATTGCCTCTCCTTTTAATAATTTATTCCACTGCTCTTCATTTGCTTCAATGTTGTTTACTGGCCGTGCTAAAATCGGATGTACTCCGAGAGAGAGTGTATTATCGGGATTTCTGGTTAAACTTAATTTGGCCTGAGCTTCAATTGGCTTCATTCCTTCCTTTAAATGAATCCTTAAAGAAATTAAACCTGTTCGGCGACCTTCTAGCAGATTTGCCAGTTCATGAGCTGGCATCGTGATTACATCTTTTCTGCTCATTCCCAGTTGCTCAAACTGAGAATAGGGCAAGTCTTTAATTTGGAAACTCATGATGGTTAGTTTATAAATGTATTTTCATAGATTATCCTTGAGTAAATATACATAAAACACGTACATAATTGATATAATTGGGGATTAATTACTTTATAATATATTTATTTTGTATAAATTTATTATATAATATACAAATTCAATATGAGAATACTTAAACAGTTATCACCAATCTTATTATTAATTATTCCTTATACCGCAAAAGCACAGTTTAATACCATTAAAAAGGTTGAAATTCTACCTCAAATCCAGATTGATTATATTACCAGCTTGTCAAACAACCCCGAGGATAATAGTATTTGGGAAGCTGTAAATGTAAATAATCTTCGTCAAAAAGCTAATGTATCGGTTTCTATGCCATTGCAGGCGCCGATTATTAGCAGCGGGTTTGGAAATAGAATAGATCCACTGACTGGGAAAATAAAATTCCATTATGGCCTGGATTTCAGAGGATCATCAGATTCAATTAAGGCCATTCTACCAGGCACAATAAAGAAAGTAGCTTATTCCAGAGGTCTAGGCAATTATGTTGAAGTAGAACACGGTGAGTTTAAAACCATTTATGGTCATTTATCCCAAATACTGGTTAGAGAAAAGATCGAAATAATTGCTGGTACTGTTTTGGGTATAACTGGCAGTACGGGAAGAAGTACTGGAGAACATCTACATTTTGCTATCAAGCACCGAGGCAAGGCCATTAATCCAGTTCCATTTCTGAATTTAGTTTATCGTCGGGTAGAAATGGAGGCCCGAAAAAAAAGCAAAAGAATGGCATCGGAATTAACTTCCAAATAAGATAAAACTACTAAGCCTGAAGACAATGCCTCAGGCTCAGTAGTTACAAAACCAACCTTAAAGTATATAAAGAGCCTTAGCCCAGGACTGTATAAAGCACGAAAAAAGATTAGAAACTACCTTCTTTTTCCATGATACCTATGATATCAGTTATTTGGCCGTTGACATCTGTTTGCAAGATTTTGAGCCGTTCTATAGCAATGCTGTTAAAAGTGCTCATGTGAGATAATGGTTCAGACCTTTTTATAACTTCGAATTCATCCGAAAAAATAAAGCTTATATGAAAATGGTCTGAGTAGAAATTCAGCAGTTGAACCAAGAGCTCCAGCGTACCTCCAATCCCATTTTCTAGTCGGGATATTTGATTCTGGTGTGTCTCCAGGGTTGCTGCTAAATCTTTTTGAGAAAGGTCCAGCCCCTTTCGAAGAAGTTGCAGGCGTTCCCCTAAATCATGTAGATTTAATTTCATGTGTAGAAGTGGTCTTTTAGTGTTTCTATTTCTCGATTGATTTTGGTAAAGTTCTTATCTAAAACAGTGTTCCTGTCAGAAGCGCTACCAAAATTATAAAATATTGGCATAGAAACATATGACTCTTCTTCTTTTGCTATTGCTGCAGTATCCAAATTGATTTTGCAATTATAGGTACTATTTACATGTTGGCCATTATATTCATTATTATCAAATGCTACCTGGGCCACCACTTCACCAGCGGCTAAGGTAGCAATTTTTGAAGCAGGTATTAAAGAACCCATCTCTTCATTCATGGAAATAGAAGTCCGGCTACGGTCAATACTTACTCCTTCCTTTTGCTGCCGGACTTTACCAAAAAGTTTTTCTAGCCAGTCTAGGGTATCTTTGTTGCGAACGGACCCGGAGATTACGTTAGCGGCCACGGAGCAAATGGTATCTGCGGTTTCCCGACCGTATTGTTGTTTGAGTTGTGGCAATTCCTGTAAACCCAAAAGAACGGCTATTTTATTGCTTCTAGCGGTTGCAATTAAGTTTTCTACCTTGTGTACGTACAAGGTTGGAGATTCATCAATGATAAGCCCGCAGGGCAGGTTTCTTTTTGAATTTATTAGTTTGGTCATCCGATTTAGAATTAGAGCGTTGCAAGCACTGTTAATACTCTGTGTAGCCGGATCATTGGCAATAACCAGGATGGCCGGATTATTAGGATCCGAAATTTTTAGCTCAAAATCATCACCTGATAATACCCAGAAGGTTTCCCGCGTAGCTAAGCGGCCCACGTTGATTTTAAGTGTCCCAATCTGGCCTTCCAATTGATCAAAGGCCTTGTTTTTGTAAGCGGTTCGAAACGGTGAAAGCAAGCTGACCAGTTGAGGTTCAGAGAAAAGCATGTTAAATATTTCATCATAACCCAGATTGATAAAGGCCAGCACGTGCGGGAACGTGGAATATTTGCCACCTTCATGCCTACTGAGAAAAAAGATACAGCTGGCCAGAAAGTTTACTGCGCTTTGAGTAAAGAACTGGGCAGCCCCGGATTCTTTGTCACTCTTAGTCAGGCTTTGCAACAAGGCCTCTGCAGTTTCGGTGGCATCGGCCAAGGTTGGTAAATATTCTGGTTTTAAGGGATTGAACCTTCGACTGTGTTCTATACTATTGAAATTAATAACGTGAAATTTAATATCTTTTAAGGTGCCATTTTTCTTATTTAACAGATAATGATAATAGGCTATTTTACCCAGGTCTGGAAACTTAAAATCATAGAGAGCCATGGTAAAGCCCTTAGCCAACATTTGTTTAATGAATGGATTTACTACTGAATAGGATTTACCGGATCCAGGTGTTCCGATCAACAAGGTGGCACGAAAAGGATTAGCAATATTCAGATAACCGTGATTTACCCTCCTTTTATAGTAAAAAAGCATAGGCAGGTTGACGCTATAGGGCGTATTCATTAGCTCCCGGCTCTGCTCAAAACTTTCATTCTCGACATTAAACTTATCTTTCATTAGCCCGGTCTGAATGTGCTTGGAAATATTATCCAGGGCAATGTTTATCATTACCGCTCCAACCAAGGAGAAAAGCATATAAGCTGCATCCGACCAGGTTACTCCAAAAGCCAACAGCCGATTAGTCGGGTGCTGGTAAAAGTACCCGGCACCGAAGAAAAACAAGAAGCCGAAAAATAACGGTAAGTAAATGTGCTTTACTGGATCGTGGTGTAAGTTTTTCCGGGCCTTGGTTCCAATGGCTACAATTACGATCAAAAGAAAAGTAAATGCTTTAGAATAGTAGATGTTCTGGTAAATCGCAATTCGCTGTAATTTAAGGATTACCGGCCGCAGCTGTTCCATAAATCCAGCATCCGCAAAAAGGAACACTAAAAATTCCGTGAACAAGGTGAAGTAAATAAAACTCTGTAAAAAGGAATAAAGCTTCTTTAATTCGCTTGATTCTTCCATGTCTTATTTTGTTTTAAAGTGTATCAGCCTTTAATACATCTTTATAATCTACCTTCACGGAAATAGTACGACCGCTCACCTGCTTCTCGGCTACTTCTATATTAAATACCTTTTCATCAGGGAAGGTAAATTTCTTAAATACAAACACGTTTCGATACCGGCGTTTAAAGCTATCGGTGTAAAAAAGCTGATGTACGGGTTGGATTTCTAATTGCTGGAAGTTGGTTGACTTAACTACCTTTTTATCTTCTATTTTAAACCGAATCTGATCAATGTCATAAGCAATGTTGGTTTTATTGTTTATGGAGAAATCAATAAAGAAATAATCTCCGATGGTGTAGATATTATTTACCACCGCTTGCATTTTGTCTTTTTTAGCGCTGGCAGATCGACCTACAGGCTTTTGTTGCAAGGCTAGCAGAGAAAATCTTTTCATTTCCTGCTCGCTCATGGCCACATCCGGATTCAAGTATTCATCAACCTGGGTAGGATCAATTCTTACCTCGGAACTAGCTGAAGCAGGAGTAGCATAAGCGAGTTTATACTGAACCATAAAACGCTCCCCAACAATCGTTACTATGCCGAGTTTAGGGTTTGCTTGCTTTGGTTTAATGCGGAATATATTATCCACCGGAATATCACCGGCCACATCATTAGTAGAAATATCGACGTATTTGATCGGTTCTGGACTCACAAAATGAGTGGAGATAGTTTCATTTACATAGATTACCTGAGGAGCTGTTTTTTGGCATACAGCCGGCAAGGTTATAGCCATCAATAAGAACAGCATTAATGTATTTTTCATGTTATTGTGTTTTGGCTTTGTTATCAATTAAGTAAACTATGGTATTATATTTCAGCTTGGCCTTGTTTTGCTTAACTGCCTTGCCCACGGCTCGGGAAGTAGTTTGGGCCATTTTATCCATTACCGAGAAGAGCATCTGATTCGTATTTTCCGGACTATCATCGAAATTTATACTCTGGCCATTGGTGCTATTTGCTGCTAGCTGTTTGGTAAAATCTCGAAACTGAGAGCCCGGCACGTACAAACCCACTAACCCATCGTTATCATAAATGCTTAAATCCACGGGTATAATCTGATTGCCATAAAGCAGGGAAGTTATGGATATTTCTACCCGCTGAGCTGAGAAACCCGATACCACCCCGTACAAGTAACTGCCTTTTTGTATTTCGTAATTACTCACGTAGATATCATCCAGCAACCTGATTCTAATCCGGCCTCCCTCCCGGATTTTTAAACCTTCATCCAGCATCGCTTTAATAAATTGCTCGTTTCCGTCATTTTTAACGGTGTTGAAATAAGCAGCATTGGGGTTCGCTGATTTGCGAACTTCTACAGCTTCCGATGCCTGTATTGTTTTTTCTGCTATAGTTGGCGTTCCTTTCCGGGCTGGCTTTTTCGGCTCTTGACCGGCTTTATCTAGGCTATCGACAAAGCGCATCTGTTCTTTAAACAACCGCATCTCTTTTTCATAAGCGCTTTCTGCCTTTTGCCGCTGTGGCCGGGAACTAGGAACTCGTGTTGTAGCCGCGTAGCGCTGGCGGTCGGTGTTCTGTTGTTCCTGAACCCGATCCATAAAAGCAGGGGTGTTCTTCTGAGTAAGAATGGCATTATTAATACTATCGAGCATTCTTTTTTCTTTGTCAGTATAGACACTGCCGTATTGCTTTTCTTCTTCGTCCTGCTCTAATTCTTGAACAGCGGAATAATCCCTGTGGTGTTTATGCTCCTCCAGTCCGGCCCCGAACTTACTATTGATGTCCTTTTTCTCCAGATTAGCGGCCGGCAAATCTGTTATAATATCATCGGTTTCTTTTAAAGCTATATGCTGCTTACCTTTTGCTTCTGTGGAGGGGAACATGTCCAAGTAGAGGTAATTAAAAAGAAAAAGAAAAGGCAGTACGATTAAAGGCAATGCGTACTTAGGTTTTCTAAAATCAATCTTTTTCATTTTAAAATTTTCTTTAAATCGTTATTGATTTCTTTTAGCACCAGGCTGTCATTTAAGGTGAGGCTGTCTGGATTAATGGATTTGGCTTTGCCGTACAAGCCAACTAAATTCATTAAATCAGTAGATACCGGCTTGGTAGCAGCAGAAGCATCTGCTGCGCTTATTCGATTAATGAGCGTAGTAGCTGTTGCCTTGTGGCTTTGCTTATGGCTGACCTTTCTGATTAGAAAGATGGTTATTGCCACGAGCAGAATTAAGAACATACCGGCAATTATTCTTTCTGGATACTTTGACCGGTAAATAATTACCCGTTCCCTAGTACTGAGTAAGAATTCTACAGCTTGCCTAAAAAGATTTCTTTTGTTCATGCTCCAAGTCTTTATTCACAACCGTTTTCCAGTTTTTAATTATTAATCCGTGCGGATTATTCACTGTGCGTGGCACGTCCTGAAGATCACCTTCGGTTACCAAAAGTCTTTTAAGAATGGAAGTTTCCCGCTCTACCCGCTGTTTGGCGTAGTACCGGAAATGCCGGTTCTGATCCAATACAATGCTGTCAGTTTGGATGGTTAGCAGGGCTGAGCTGGCCAGGATGGAATTATAATACCCCTTCTCTTTAAGGTTATTGTATTGAGCCAATCCGGTTTCATCCACCAGGTACATTGCCTTAGTCAGGTTATTTTTGATGTAGGCGTCATCTGGCGGCAAAGTGAAAAAGAGTAGGTGAAACATATTAATATGACTTTCCATTTCCACTCCCCGGTTAGCTCCTAGTTCGGTTTGCTGCACCAACAATGGAACATTATGGTCGATCACATACAACTTTTTGCGTTGTTCGTTAATGAGCGAATAGGCGAAAAAACAAACAATGCCCACCATCACCAGGGCGGTTATGAAACTTCCAATGCTAATGGCGAAAGCCAGTCTTATCTTACTTTCAATTCTATTGATCATGTTTGTACTTTTTAAAATAAATTATTTGATTAGTCCCGTACCCGTTCTTGCCACCGAGCTAAAGGCTTGACTAACGCCGGTAGTATTAATGATCCAGGTAGAGATTACCGGAATGCAAAGCATGGCTAGCGCCGCCATTAACAGCGAAACCAGGTAAAAGCTAATGTGCCCACTGGAGGAGCCGACGTAAGCAATAAAGAGTTCTTCATTTTCCAGCACTGCCTTCAACACTTCAATTTCCCGCTCTTGCCCGTAGCGGACTAGCACAAAAGAAATAGTCATGATGATGTAGGCAATGGTCGAATAAAGGCCAACAGAGATGTACCTTCCGATCCAGGTAAGGTAAGAGTCGCGGAAACCAGGAAAGATGCTCAGCGCAAAGGAAAACGGCCCGAGAATAACCAGAATAGCAGCGAATATAATCTGGAAAAGAAAGATTATGTAAATGCAGAACTGGAAGATAATAATTACGATGTACTCAAACAGGCGCATAAAAGCGAAATTGATTTGAGCGGTCAACATCAGGTAATAACCCTTCATCTTATCAAGTAAAGGAGACAAATCTATTCCTAGCTTTTCCATCCAATCCTTATCTTGGGTTTCATCCTTAACTTGCTCGAAATCGCCGGTATCTTCGCTCATTTTCTTGGCTACCTGTTCTATCAATCCTAACCTTTCAACGTGACCGTGTTCTACCATATCTATTTGTGCCGAATACATAGTTTTAGCGGTGTCGTTTACTACTTTAATAGGAAAGTTCATGACTTCAATGAAAGGCTCCCAGAGCAGGATTACTAGTGCCAGTGCAAATGGCCGCATTAAGGGCATTATCTCAATTGTCTTGTCACCGGCGATCATTTTGTAAGCCTCCAACGCGAAATAAAGCAGCATGGCAATAGCAGCAATTGCCTGGGCATCAGAGTAAAAATTAAAAGTCAATTCCGCTATGTCCAGATACAAGGTTTCCATTAAATCGAAAATAGTCTGGTCTATCAACTCTCTCATTATTTCTTATTTTTTAGGGAGGTTTTTACTGGTTTGAAAAAGGTTTATTATTCTCAGGTAATAACCGCGCAGCGTAGAGAGATCCTCCAGAGCTACCCGAAACCGTTCCGCTTTTTTAGCATCGTCTTGGTAGGCTTCTTTGGTTAACTGGATATCTGCGTTAATGCGCTCCTGTTCACCTTTTAAAGCAAGCAGTACATCTAAGTCCACTCCTGCGGAAATGGCTTCGGCATCTAGCCCGACAATGCGATTGTTGAGGCCGTTTATTTTATTCTCGTAAAGCAGGTACCAACTTTTATTCAGGCTGCGATCTGCCATTTTAAAAAGCTCTTGATCTCGAATTTCCGTTACGTTTTCATCCTCTTGTTCGGTATCGGCGGCATTTAAGCGCAAAGCCGCCATAATAGGCAACAGTTGCTTCACATTGCGCCGGTCCGGGCCTTTGCGGTATTTGTTGTGAAAGAGAATGAAATACCATTTAGGATTGAACTTGTTCCAACGGGTAATAACCTCTCTTTCCAGTTGGTAACGGGTGTTAGGGCTTTTAACTGGAACGGGTGGTGTTTGCGCTAAAGCTTCTACCAGAGGTAGCAGCAATACCGGTGCTAGTAGTAAAGGCTTTTTCATGGCTACTTTTTCCGGCTTTTGTATTCATCTACTAAGGACCTGGCAATAGCAGCACTGTTGTTCGGGTACCGCAATCCCATTGGATTCATTGCCTTCCATAATCCGGCGTACTTGGCCAGCCTCATTTTGCGATTGATACCAAAGGCTAGGCCCCGCATAATCCTCAGCTCATCTACCACATGGCGAATTAGGGCCAATCGATCCGCATTACTCATCAGGTTTACATCCGTGCCAATAACAGCTACCTGGTAGATGTAATTAAATAAATCAGCGGTACGATTAATTAGCTCTAGTTCCGTTTTGGCGGCTATAATTGTGAGCTCCGGATCACCTTTGGCTGTTTCCAACATTTGCAGCTGATACTTGCCAATGTCCTTAGCAATGGTACTGGCATAGATAATATTCTTACTCTGCCCTATAATAGATTGCACAGATTTGAGCGAGTTGTACATCTTTTGCTCCATTTCGTGAATCTGGATCATTTTAAAAGTAATGGCTTTCTGATATCCGGCGATCTGCCCCTCATTATCTTTTATATCACTGAGAGCAGCTTGCTGAGCTGTATGATTAATGACCAGGGTAGATACAACGGTTGGATCAAATACTACCTGTTGGGCAAAAAGTCCATGCGAGGCAAAAGCCAAGACACTAAGCAGGAAGAGGGGCTTTTTCATGAGTTGTTCGGTTTATATAATTGGTGAATTCATTTAGCTTTAATCCGGACTTTTTAAAATCCTCGACGAAGGCATCTAAGCCATGCTGGTAAGAGGCAAATTTTTGCAGGTAAACTTGGAGAGCTTCTTTCTCTTTTCGCTCCGTGGTAAAAGTTAGGTACTCATGCAACGAAACTTCTACCCCGTACACTTCACCCTTGGCTCCACGCTTGATGTACACTTCTTTGAAGCGTCCGCGGCCTTCCCGGTTATCAAGTTTGTTAATGGTAAATATCTTGTTTTGCTCGACCTGGTTAAGAGAAAGTAGGTTGGCAATATCCCGAAAGTTATCTTTGAACTTAGTCTGATCTAGAAGACAGATTGTATCGGAGTTATTGATAATACTATTTTTTACCACGGCATTTCCGATGATATCATCCAGCTCTTGGGTTACTACTACCGCTTCTCCCCAGAACTTCCGCACAGTTTTGTACACATAGAGGATATAACCAGCCATTAGTGGCGAGGCAATGGCTTTCCAGGCCTCTTCAATGATTAAGGCCTTGCGGTTTTTCTTGTGCCGCATTTTCTGCAAGAACACATCCATGATAATGATTGTCGTAATTGGGAAAAGGATCTTGTGTTCTTTGATAGCATCTATTTCAAACACTATAAACTTATCGTCGAACAGGCTAGAGTCCATTTCATTATTCAGGATAGCGCCGTACTCTCCCTGCAGACAGAACTTCTTCAGAATAAACCGGTAACTCTTGATATCAAAGTCAATGGATTCGCTTTCGTTGATTTCCTGAATTTTATTTATAGAAAAATCATAGAAGGACTGGAAAGAAAGGTATTTGGCTGCCCTTTTCTGGTTGTAGAAATCCTCGTAATAAGCACTAATTACCGATGATAAAACACTGTCTTCAGTTTGATTGATGCTACCATCAGCGCCCTTCCAGAGTAGACTTACCAGTGATTTGAGGAACTCCCTTTTTTCTTCGTTAAATTCTTCCCGGGAGATCCGGAATGGGTTCATAGTGATCGGTTTTTCTTCGCTGTAGGTAATGTACCGGCCGTTGTAGTATTGACACAGGCCAGAATAGCTGTGCCCGGTATCCACCATAATGATATGCGTGTCCTGCAAAGCATATTGCCGAATCATGTGATTCATAAAAAACGACTTACCGGCACCGGAGGGACCCAGAACAAACTTGTTGCGGTTGTTCATGCGCTGAGTATGAATAGGCATATCGCTGGTATCGATTGCCACAGGAATACCTTGCCGGTCTGAAAAAAATATCTGAAAATCAGATTGCTCATTCTTTAACAGGCTTTCTTTAAACATTAGGCAAATGGCCGCATCAGTTGTGGTTTGGAATTTATCGTAATGCTTGAGTTCCTCCTGGTTACCGGGAATAGCAGATCGAAATAACTCCATTTGGTTAGTTGCATTTCGGGAAGGAATGATGCCGAAGTTAAATAAGCTGCTTTCAATGTAGTTTGTGGCCCGATCTATCACCTGGTCATTGGCAGAGAGAATAATATTGTAGTGACCAAATACCAACAACTGATTATCCTTGGCAATGTCAGCCATTACCCGGTCTATATCGGCCACGGCTAAGTCATTAGCTGGATCCGGCATGGAGGTGTGTTTTTTCTTTTTAGCATTGAGCCGGGCTAATTCGATTCGTTGGTCCGGAATCTGGATAGTCTGATTATAAGCAATGCAATCGGTACCTGGTATAGAGTGAAGAAAATGCATTAAATCTACAGGCAGATTATAGCCTAGATTAAGGTCCGTATGGGGCTTAATGGTAGCGGGGAAGTTTATCTCATCGATATCAATGAGCGAAATACTTTTAATAGTGCGGTTGCCGATTCGGATACTCTCATCAGATGCGGAGAAATTATTAAATGAATAAACCTCATCGGAAAAGTTAAAGGCCACAAAGCGATTCAGCAAACTGATAATTTCCTTTTCTTTCAAAGGTTGGGGTTGTACCCCCCGGCTTTGCAACACATCAATTACCTTGGCAATATTGCGCTCAAAGGTTTTAAAGTCTTTCGCATCATAGGTAAAAAACTTAGAGCGTTTAGCATTTCGGGTAATAGTGAGATAGGTTGTAATATCCCGGTACTCTCGACCAGTAAAAGCTTCATTATATTTCTGGCTGAGGTAATCCTCTGACTCCTGCCCTTTGAATTTTTTTAATGCCAGTATATCTAACTTTTGGATGGTATAACCCGAACCTAGAATCTTGATGATGTTACTAAAGACGTAATGAAAATCTGTGTAAGCATCTGCATCAGCGGAGTATTGCAGGACAGGATTGGTAATTTTCAATATTACAGAATGGTCACTTTTCTCGTGGAAAAGAACGTCGTAAGCATAGGTTTGAATGCCTATGAACGGCCGTGAAAATTCTTTGGCTTTCATAACTTGTAAAACAGTAATGGATATAAATCAGAGAAGAAGAAAGCCGGTACTAGCGATTAGAAACCCGCTTGAAATGAGGCGAAACGATGTAGGTACCGTTGGATTTAGTTTTACTGTGTAAGCCGCCTTTCTGCCGACCATGAATATAACCCATGCCTCCCAAACCAATAACTATTAACCCGATAATGCCGGCAACTGGATGAATTATGGTGGAAAGCAGAATACCAGTCACAAACGCAACCAGCAAACAAGCCATTCCCCAATAGATGAATTTTCCTTTTAAGGATTTAAAAATAAGGGGCCGTTGCAGCCCCTTATAAACATTAAACCCTAATCTTTTTTCGGATTCCATGACGGGAATTATACTCCGAAGAAGGCTTTCACAATGGTACCTACTACCATGAGAAATACGCAAGAACCAACCCAACCCATAATTGATTTCTGTACGTCATTATCGCCGGAGTTCCATTTAATATAAACTCGAACACCGCCAACCAAACCAACAATAGCACCAATAATGAGAATTAAATTACCAATTGGGTCAATGTAAGTAGTAAGCTCAGAAGCACCGGCATCAATACCCGCCGCACCGCCACCCTGTGCATTAGCAGTTACAGCATAGGCAATACTAAACACAAACAATAAGGCTTTCTTAGAGAATTTAGAGAATAAAGTGGTTTTCATAAAATTTAAGATGGTTTAAAAATGAGAAACTAATTAAAAAGTAATTGTTGCGGTCTCCAGCTTTGCTTCATCCTTTAATGATTTGAGAAAATCACTGACAGAAAGCGCCTGCCCCTGGATTGGTATTTCGATGATGGTTTCTTCCTGGTCTATTTCGCTGGCCCAATCATTGGAAAAATCCACCGGTTCCACGGTAACTGGCTCTGGAATTCGGGCATCAGAAATACTAGAACCGGTTCCATCGTTAGCAGAATTATCAGAGGATATGGGAGCAAAAGAAATTGGACGTATATCGACAAGTTTATCTTCGTAGTCCTTTGCTTCTACCACCTGCGCGGGTTCTTCTTCGTCCATTAAATCCCGAACATTGTACTGCGTAGCGGGTGCTGTGGGCAGCTTTGGGCCACCTGCGATTAACAGGTCAAAGAGAAAATTTAAACCGTAATAAGCCAAATAAACGGCAACAATAGCAATCAAAAAGTTACCCCATTCCATAAGCTGTCTATCTTAAATTAACTAATGTTAAATTTTATTTAAAATGAGCTAAGGAGGGATTGGGAGGATTAATCGAAAAATATATTACCTTTTTTCTTCTCTCTTAAAGCTTTTATCAGGTCCTTATTTTCCAAGAGAAATTGCTTTAAGAGGTAACTGGCTAATACATTCGAGTTAATTTTAGCTTCTTTCCGTAACAGATCCAATGCTTCCCCAATATTATCATCGATGTAAACCAAGCGCCGATTAAAAATAAAGTTTTCCTTTTCGGCCTTCAGTGTATTTCTGATTTTATCAAACCCGTCTTTGCCAAGAATTACTTTCGGCTTCTCACTTACCTCTTTATCCGGAGTAGCTTTCTTACTCGCTGGTGTTGCTTGAGGAGCATTATCTGGTTTTGCTGGAATATCTTCTTCGGGTTTGCCGGCTGCTTGCCCGGTTTCAGTTCCTTCCGGGTTATCAATCCGGTTCCTAATCTTATTTAATAGATCCTTGCTCATCACAAATATACATTTTATGAGTAAATAAAAAAATAAAATACTAATAACATATTAATTTAAATTTTTAATCACTTTACAATAATTTATTATACTTATTTAATATTAATAATATATAAAATAAGTTTTCTATACTAAATATGAGTCATATATATAATCAAAGGGTTCTTGGATTAAAGATCTAGCCTCGCTACTAATGGAAACAGTATCAATTCGCTCTAAGGCTACCCGGTCAGGGATTTTTGGGGCTATGGTTCCGTAAGCGGCTAATACTTCTTTCACCTTTCCTTCGGTTTCGTACTTTACCGTTCCTTTGATTCTCGTGGGTAGGTATACAATCTTAATGTTGGGATTTACGTGATGAGCTACTTTGGAAAAAAACAACGAGCTTTCAAAAATAGTCTTTTCGTAGGCAAACGGGCAGATAATTAAGTCCGCATCTTTAATGATGGCCAGCATATTATCATCATCGAGCTTACCTGGTGTATCGAGCAAAATATGACCTTCCGTTTTTACTTCATTCAAGGCATGGGAATACTTAGAATATTCTTCCAAATCCACTTTCATCACTTCGTACAATGGGTCATTGGAATACATTTGCTTGTCTTCCTCCCAACGGGCAAACACTGTTTCTTGGTAATCCATATCGAGAATGATAATATTCTCTTTTTTATCCAGTACTAGGTAATTAGCTAGAAGGGTGGTAATAGTAGATTTACCCACACCTCCTTTTTGGTTAGCAATTATAATTTTCATTGGTTTTATGGTTTAGGTGATTAATCTTTTCGTTTCCGCTTTCTCTTTTTCTCTGGATACTCTTCCGGATTATCCTTCAGAACCTCAAGCACTAGGCCAGCTACTTCGGCAAAGGTTCCGCTGCTGTATTCCAATTGGGGGCTGTGTTGGATCTGATTTATCCGGTTGCAGTCAAAAACCTCCACTGTGCTGTAATCCGGAGCTGTTGACATCAACTGAGCCATATTGTACAGAGTATGATTCTTTTGATCTATGAGGTAAACCGTATTTGCTTTTCTAGCAAAGGAATATTTATTCTCCTTAGCAATATCTCCTAGGTCTTTACCCGTAGCTAGTAAACTATTTAGCTTATCTGAAAGGATCATTGTCTGCTCCCCATGTTTATTCTTTTCTCCCGAAATGAGTTGAGATAGCACTTTAGCATCTTCCTTTCTTAAAAACATAGCCTTGCAAATCACTTCCACTTCATCCGGAGTAGTGGTAGTAAATTTCTGCGCTTCAAACAACCTATCATTGTAAAGCAGCTGTTTCATTCTTTCTTTTGAAACCGAAAAGCTGGTTTCTTTTTCGCCCCAAATTCTTACCACTCCATTACTGTTGAGCTCAAAACCAAGCTTTAATAATTGTGCTTTAACCTCCCGGTACCGCAGGCCTTTATTATTTTCTTCATTGGCTAAAGTATCAATTACTTCAGCTCCGGCCTTTAATTGATCTTGTCGCGTTGGCAACGTGAGTAAAGCAGCTAAGGGCATTACCTGAGAACCTTTGAAGACTTGCTCTTTAGCATGATCAATAATCGTGTAGCCGTAAGGAATATTCTTACCCTTACCAGTGTGAAATACTATTTCTACTCCGAATTTTGATTGCATGAATTCTGAAAATTTTTCCGGAGTTAAAGCAGGTTTGTATTTAATGAATAAGGCCTTTAATTGGCGCCTGCGGTCCGTGGGCTCCACATAGTTTTTAATTTTATCATCAACCTGGGTTTTAGAAATAGAGTGTTGCACTTGGCCTCCGCGGATGAATTGATAATCTTCGGCCTTTACCGTTACTGTTAAACCTTGAGACTCTAGTAACATCTTAAACTGAGCCTCAGAGGAAAAATTATAACACAAAGACTTAGTAACTTGCTCTACAGGTTGCTGGCCTAGACCTTTACCTAATATTTTTTTTATTGCCGCCTGGGAGCGGTGTCGCTCAAAGGAATCATTAATTTTCCGGCCGGATTCATCTACCCTGCTTGAAACAATATGCACGTGATTATTGGCGGTATCTTTATGAAAATAGATCAGGTAAGGATTATTTTTGTAACCCATCTTTTCCAGGTACTGTTCGGCAATGGCTTTTAACTCCAAACCAGAATATTCCCTGCCTTCGCAGGAAATAACCGCGTGAAATTGGGGTTTATCGATCATACCTCTTTCAGTGGTAGACCAGGCTTTAAAAAATTGCTGGTACTCATGGACAGCTCGGCTCCTGACGCTACCATTTAATTCCAGAAGACCGAAATTTTCTTCAGCCAGCGGTTCTGCAGTCCCTAAACTGACTTTATTTTCATTATATTCTACTCCTGAAAAGCTACCGGCAGAAGAAAGAATTTTTACAATCATGCATTTCCAATTAATAAATTTAACAACAAGCATTAAACAATGAATATTGCATAATGAACATTGCATAAAAATAATATAAACATTACGCAATGTTTATAGAACATTGCGTAATGAGCAGTGCACATCAAACATTACTTTTTAGAAACGGAACGGAGATAAGCCTTGATGGCTAATGTGTATTCTTTCTGTACTTCTATCATCTCCTTGAAGCAGGTATTATATTCGGTAATAAACTTCTGATCCACCATATTATTCTTGTCCAGATAATTCACGTACCGGGCTATTTGATTGATGTTGTTACCGACCTTGTTTAATTCGGGATTTAGTTTGTTCAGCGCCTTAAATAAAGATTGTGGGTTATAGTTGGTGCTGTTAGTCTTGGATAGTAACTTATTTCGGAAATACACCAGGGGCTGTTTCCATCCCAAATCTTCACTTTCTTTATACAGCTGATTTCTCTCGTCTTCAGTGAATTTAATCAGCACCGGTTTATCCCGCCGCTCCTTATCGCTCTTTTTGGGCCTACCTCCTTTTGGGTTCCAGTTTTTAATTTCTTCTTCCACGCTGATAAAAATTATGAGTTGCGAATAATTTTACCCTTACTTCAGGGCTCCGCCCTAAAGTAAGGCAAGAGGTTTTCGTATATACGAAAACACATCTTGCAAAACGAACTCCAGTAGGGCAAGTAATGATTATTTATTGCAAAGTTTATTCTGATATGCTGTTTCTAACAAAAGGGAGGCAAGTTTATGATAAAGGTTTCTAATTATTTATAGCGTAGATCCAGATGGATACAAATGGTTAATTTGAAGCTTTGTTCCTGGGGTGGCTTTTAAGGACTAAGGCACAAAGGGCAAGAGAATCGATGTTTAACAGTTTGGCCACTTCATCCACCTCAGAAATTTTTAAACTTGTCGGATCTTCCAGCTTTGCTTTAAATCGAATATGACTCGTATTTAGTTTTTTGGCGATGAGACTATATGGAGCAATATCGAACAAGTCCTTAAACTCATTAATCAGGCCTTGGTCAAAAAGTAATTTAGCTTTATCAAACTTTTTATTCGGCGTGGTCTCGGTGTTCATAGTACTGGATTTTAATTAGCTCAATTTTGAGTACATTAAATACCCTTAGTATCAGATTATATATTTATTTCGGCAAGGTATGGTTCAAGTCCAGAGATATCTTGAAAACCGGTCACGTTTTGAATTTCGTTGAGTTCGTGATTATAAATAACCTCAGCATAAAATCCACCCATATCATAGAGGTTACCTCGATCCTGGCAGCACTCCAAGAAGTTACCAAAATGGAAAACGTGTTCCGCTCGTTCCGCAATGGTCAACCGTAAAAAGTCCGCTAGTATCATGATACTATATTTTAACTTGGCTACTAAACAATTTACCATCTGCATCACTGGCCAGCAGGATGGATCCCTGTAGTTGTTGCGGTTTAGCCTTCCGGTATTGCAACTGATAGGTAAAAGAAAGATGCACCTGCTTTTGACCTGCTACCCATTTCACTTTTTCAGAAGTGAACACAATTTTAGAAACCTCAAAGGGTTCGGTTTCAAACGCGGATCTTCTTTTGATGTCCCTAATTATAGCGGCTTTGGTTTGGCTCAAGTAACCTACTTCTGCGGTATTACTGTACCACGCTTCTTCATACTTAATTCTCCTAGCTCGCAAGTTATCATTGCGTTTAATATTGTTGACCTGGGTCGTGTTTTTTCCCTTAATTAAAACCAATAATGCTGTTGGGCCGGTAAAGCTCACTAGGGCAGCTCCGAATACCAGGATACCGATGTATTTTAGTTTCATAAGCTGAATATAAAAGCATCATTGTAAATATGTCAGTTTTAAATAGAAAAGTGAAGGTTTTAAACACATTTTTTTTGCATTGAATAAAAAAAGCCTACCTTTTACGGGTAGGCTTTGTATTTTAAACTTCTATTGCTTCGGTATCGTGTTGTTCTTGATCTTGGTGTTCGGGTTTGTGGCCCAGAATAAAACTAGCTGCCTTAAATGCTTTGGTGCTAGCATACATAATCATAGTTTTATCATCCTTTAGCTTCTTGATCCAACCCTGTAAATAAGCTACTGAGTTTTCGAAAACTATTTCTTTAATCCCGGTGAAAGCATTCAAGAAACTCGCTCCCATCTCTGCTACTAATTCTTCTTTGGAATAATTTATATCTCCAAATTGGGTTGCTTTATCTTCTTCGGTAAAGCGGTTCAACCTTATCTCGTGGCCAGTGGAATGAATTAACTCATGAAATAAAGTAGAATGGTAGGCCTGAGCATTGATGAAGGTTTTAATATCAGGCATCTGAACCTTATCAAAAGCCGGTAAATAGTAAGCTTCTGAACCACCGTGTTCTATCCGTGGCGCCGGTTCCGGATAATTATTTACAACATTCTGGCAAGCTTCTATAATTTGATTGTCAGTCCGCTCTACATCACCCGAAAGATTAAAACTTACACCTTCTACCTGGTCAATATTAAATACGGTCCAGATGAAAGGCACAAACTTGGTTTGCACTATATCCTTGGTTTCACCGGCTGGAGTATTCTTCTCTCCAATTTTATTATTAAATATTTTCCAGAAGATAATCTGAGTGCCCTTTTCGCCTTTTCTCACATTACCTCCTAAATCTTTAGCCTGTTTAAAGGTTAAAAAGTACGGAGTTTTATATTTTCTTTTCCCCGTAATGTAGTTAAGGTAAAAAGCGTTAAAGCCTTCGTACGCACGATCCGATACATAATTTTTAGGCAATCCATACGAGCTCCACGGCTTTTTCCAGAAAACTTTGCCTTGCTCTAATTGAGCGATTACTTCATTTGTTACTTCTTCGGCTAACTGGGTGAATTTTTGGTTAGAGGTCATTGGGGTTAGTTTTAAAGTGCTGCTGTTTGATTAATTACTTATACAAATATATACGTTTTAAACATAAATATGTTCATTTCATACATATTTATTTATACACAAAATCAAGCACTTTTTCTTCCCTTTTGTAAAAAAATACATTGTTTAAGACTCTCAATTGTATGCCCGATTTTAAAATTTATTGAAGTAAGCTTTTTCTTTCAAGATTAAGCAATGCAGATAATTGTGAATAAAGTAATAAAAAAAATATTAGTAATATAATATTTAAGTAACATTAAACATATTTAAAACTTTTAACAAAATATGGTTAGTAACTTTTATTATCGGTTAGTATTCTATTAATTTGAGGATTGATAGTAACAAAATATTAAAGCAACAAATGAAAGTATTTGCCCTTCTCAATCACAAAGGTGGCGTTGGAAAAACCACTAGTACCATTAATATTGGTGCAGCACTTAATAGGGCAGGTAAATCTGTTTTGCTGATTGACTTAGATCCACAAGCCAATTTATCGCAAAGTTTGGGCATTCAAGAACCAGCTCAGACGATTTATGGCATTATCAAAGGCGATTACCTAGCTAGTGATGCAGTATTGAATATTAGGCCAGGGTTAGATGTGATACCATCGACCTTAGATTTAAGTGGTTCTGAAATAGAATTGAGCACTAAAATTGGTCGGGAGCTTATTTTAAGGGAAGCAATTGAACCATTAAAAAAGAAGTACGACTTCATCCTGATTGACTGCCCTCCCTCGTTAGGTCTGCTTACGGTTAATGCCTTAACTGCTTCTGATAAAATTCTGATCCCGCTGCAAGCCGAATTCCTAGCTATGCAGGGACTTGCCAAAATGTTAGAAGTAGTTTCAATAATTCAGAAGCATCTGAATAAATCCTTAGAGTTAGGAGGTGTTTTCATTACCCAGTATGACAGCCGTAAGGTTCTTAATAAAAATGTATTTGATACTATCACAGAACACTTTCCGAAAAAAGTCTTCGCTACCAAAATTCGCGATAATGTTGCTTTGGCGGAGGCACCGGCTACTGGCCAAGACATTTTTACTTATAACAGTAAAAGCGCGGGTGCGGCCGATTATGAGTCATTAGCAGAAGAAATATTATCCAAACATACAAAGAAGAAAAGCACTAAATAACAAAATAGTAAAAACATAAAGTAATATCAGTAATATGGCTAAGAAAAATTTCTCAGGCGGTTTAGGCAGCTTGCTACAGAAAACAACTGAAAAGGCGGAGCAGGAAAAAGAGCAGAATTCGAATCAAGCAGAAGAAGCTACAAACTCTACCGAGCGCCGCACTACATTAATTATAAGGGAAGATTACTTAGATAAAATTAATGCAATAGCTTATTGGGACAGAACCTTAATTAAGGACCAAGTTAATGCTGCTTTTGCTGCATACATAAAGCAATACGAAATGGAAAATGGTGAAATTAAGGTAGCTCCTCCTAAAAAGAAATAGCAACTATTAAATTCTAAAGTTAAATAAGTTTTAAGTTAGTAATTCGTTAAACAATTTCTGCTGACGCTTTAGATTATCTTGTTTACTTGGTGTTTGGATATCACTTTCAAAATCACCAATGTGTGATACCAATAGGCCAAGTGATTCCGCTGAGAACGGGCTTTGGAGCATTTGCACTTTTTAGAACTCGTTAACAGTTTAAAACTCCTAGAGAAATCCTTGGTCTGCCATAGTTGCCATTACTGAGTTCGGCGACGAATAGGTTTACCAAATGGCCAGGATTGTTGGTGATACCAAAAGCAATGTCGTCGTTTATGGTAACTATCTTGAAATGTTTAATATAAAATATTTTAGCTTTATTTCTAGCCATTTAGCCAAGAATTTGTTATTCAATGTCAACAAGTTCAAGTAACTATTCTCTCGGCTAATGCTTACTTTATGATTGCTTTTTAGTGTAGTCAAAAATTTTTGACCGCTACGGTAGCCGAATTCACCAGATGAGGACAAACTATATTCTATAATTAAAGCGTTCTTGCCGAAGGCTAGCACTAATCACATTATGGTTTATGCTTCCTTGTCGGTCAGTTACGTTTGTGCAGATGTAATTGAAAGGTGTACTCAATAAAGATTCTATATATTCCTTTTACTTTGACTAGAAAACTTTCGAGTAAGTTCCTATTCTTGGAAGTAACCGAAAATAATTTATTTAATTTACTATATATTAAGATTTGCTAAAATTTTTAGCCATTTAGAAGCTTACTTCACTTATGAAACCTGTTTTTTCGGCCGGCCCAGTTTCCTTCCTTTATCAGATTTTTTTGACTTGATTTCCTTGATTCCATTGTTTGTGCCGAAATCAAACAACCTAATTTCCTTATTCATATCCCAAATTTGTGAATATTTGAATTATTTGAATTATTTGTAATAGCCATATATCATTGATTACCAATTATATACTTGGTTTTCAAAACAGATTTCATAAGCCAATAAACAGAAATAATAAGCCAATAAACAGATTCTATAAGTCACAAAAACAGATTTCATAAGTTAATTAAACAGATTTCATAAGTTAAAAAACAGAAATGTTTAAAGTCTCTGTTTTTTCTCAAGCCTTTTATATAAATTGGGCTCCATGGAACAGCTGGAAATTAAAGAAACCAAAATCCAGGTACGACATCATAATGTAATAACTAATGCCAGGCACGAACTCTCAGCGGTGCAGCTAGACATATACTTTATGATGCTCTCTCGGTTAAAGCCTGGTGATAGCAAGGACACCAAGTATATTATCAGTGTTAAAGAAATCGAGGAGTTAACCGGCCGACAATGGAATTACCAGCAGCTGCGGGAAGCTACTGCTGGACTGATAGGCAAGGTGTTCGAAATCGAAGAAGAGGATGGACTACTCCAGGTGGCCATGATGAGTAGCGCCAAATACCTAAAAGGACAAGGCCGCATTCAACTTTCTATAGCTGAAGATTTAAAGCCATACTTGGTAGACCTGAAAAATAATTTTACCAGTTTCCAGCTCTTCTGTGTACTTTCCATGACTTCCAAATACGCTAAATGGCTTTATGTGCAGTTTTCCAGGTGGAAAGATTTAGGTGCAATGACTTTCGAAGTGGAGCAGTTACGATATCGGCTAAACTTGAAAGACCCATCTGGTAAAGCTCCAGAACAATATAAGCAATGGGGTCAATTTAAGGATTATGTGTTAGAACCGGCTATTCGGCAAATTAATGAAGTATCAGATCTACGAGTGGCTTATGCTGTAACAGAAAAGAAAGGTAAATCCATTCACAAACTTACCTTTACCATTAAGATGGTTTCCCAAGTACAAACGGTTATTCCTTTCGAGTCTGAAGAATTGGACCGGGAAGCAGCCCAGCTGAAAGGACGTCTAAGGGACATTGGTATACTGGACACTAACCTTATCAACAAAATCCTTAATAGTACGGAGCTCCGGAAAAAAGCCAATAAATGCCTCTACGATATCTCACTTCGCCGAAAAGATATAAATAATCCAGGTGGTTACTTTCGGACAACACTGGGCATATAGCTTATAAAAGCTGTTTTTGCGGCTTATAAATCTGTTTATGCCATTAAAAAAACAGATTTTATAAGTAGTATAACTTATTTATAAACTTATAAAATCTGTTTTTTTAATATTTAACTTATAAAACCTGTTTTTCGGTCCTTAACTTATAAAACCTGTTTTTTTTATTCAATTTTTTTAAGGCATCTGCAATCTTAATTTCTGATGTCTCAAAAGAGCCTTAATGATTAAATTACTTTCTATAACACAGTTTTCTTTCGACTTACGGGATACCAATGCTACTTCTAGGTTTTAAGCACTAACTAAGCGATTGTAGATTCTTTGCACTTGAACAGCCTGGAATGCCCCTCCCCTACTAGCTCTAAATCCGGCATTGTTTAGTTCCAAGGCAATATCTTTCCAGGACTTATTTTGTTGGCGGTGTAGCAGGATAAGCGCCGCCGCCCGCTTATTGTTTTCATTCGCTCTGGCCTTTTTTTTATTTACTGCCACTGCTAGAGTATTAGCTGTTTTATTTATAAAGGGAGCGCTTGCTTTCCGCCACTCGCCCAGCCGTTTGGTTTTTTCAGCCAAAGCATTAGCGGTTCTTAGGCTGATCAACTCCCGCTCCCGGTCAGCGATAGCCATAAACAAAGTAAGCGTAAATTTATCCAAGTTCGGAATATCACAACTCTCTAACCTACCGTCTAGTTCAGAATAAATCCAAAGCGCTTGTTCGGTGTTACGGCTTAAACGGTCAATCTTGGCCACTACTAGCACTGCTTTTTCTTTTTTGCATAAAGCCAACGCCTGCTGTAACTTCGGTCGGTTGCTAATATCCTTGCCACTGACATTTTCAGTAAACTCGGCAATTACATTCTTGTCGGTGTAAAAATGGTCGAGGTAAGTTTGCTGAGATTGCAACCCCAATCCGGATTCACCTTGTTTTTTGGTGGATACTCTAATATAAGTAACGTACTTAGTTTCCTGCATGGGTAAAGTCTGCCAATTTTACAGGTAAATATACGCAATGATAATTTAAATTACATTATCACTACGCACGTAGAGGTAATGTAATTTAAAACTTTAAGGGGATTTAGGCAAGTAGTAAATTAGAAAATTAACTCTTTGAGAAAAGGTAGTCCTTGTAGAACATTGCTGCCTGACGGAAGGAACTTTAAATATCAGCAGTTAGAAGGGTATCAAGTAAACCGCAGAATGAGAAACAACAAATACGCCAATCTAGTAATCGTGTTAGTATATTGGCAATTTACCTATTATAAAAAAGAAAACCGTTTACATCAGCCAGGAAGAAGCTCTTATAACTGAAGACCACATCTATTCCAATTAAGGCTACGAGTACGCTAGTAGAAATTTAGCCTGTTTCTTAATTGATGAACTAACGCTTCCCAGAAGCACTTAGTTTATGTAAACATGATTACTTAATGATAAGTAATAAAGGAATATAACAACAAAGTAATATAAATAGTAAAACTGTATGGGGATACACTATCATATAGTAATACAGTAGTAAAGTAATATAAGTGTATAAAATTATTATATTATGTAATAATAAAGTAGCTATATATTAATAGTAATACTTACTTGTAAATAACGAATTATGATAGTAACATAAATAACAAAAATGCATATGTAATTAGCCTATAAATAATATCGGTAATATTAATAATTAAATAACACAAGTAACACTTAAATATCAAAGTAGTTCAACAATAAAATAATATTAGTAACTAAGTAAGTTTAATAACAAAATATTAAAATAATATAATGTAGGGAGAAGAAACGAAACTAAAAATTGGTTAATCCCATCTCTTCTCTCTTTAAATTTAGAAACTCTCTTTTATATTAAATCCATATTTGGATGTATAGCAGACTAGAATTACAAACCGCTAGCAGCACCAAGAATACTGTAATATAAGTAATATCTATGCTTATATTGCTAAATACTATTAATAATACAATATTTATAAAAACATAAAAATATTGTATTATTAAAAATACTTATGCAAAGTAGACTTTTAATAGCAGCAACAAAGTAATCGAATATGTTTCGAATATATGCCTTATATTCAGTTGAATAAAAATATATTTTTCAACTTTATTTGATAATAAACCGTTTGCTCCTCCATTTTTATAGAGTCAGGCACTTGTTTAATTGATACATCAATTAAGGGTTACAAAAGGGAAAAGAAAATTCTAATCTATATACAAACAATTTGTTAGTGGGAGCTTGTCAATCTAGATAACTCTTTATGACATATATGAGTACCACGTTTCCTAGAGTATTTCTATCTGAAAGCTTTGAGGATTTAGAATAATTTTTAACTTGAAGGATAAAAGCTTTATTACACGTACCAAGCTTATGCAACACCTTCACATCTTTGTCGACGAATTTGGTAATACAAGTCTGAACTCAGAGAAAACTGGCAGTTTCTCTCATTTTGTTTTAACAGCAGTACTTATTGAAGATGCCCAAATAGAACAAGCCCGAAGGATGCGATCGGATATTAGCCAGCGCTATTTCCAAGGACATCCCATTCAGTCCAGCCGTATTGCGAACGATGAAATAGGTTTCCAAAAACGACTTGATATTTTAAAAGAATTGCGGCAATTGGATTTCCTAGTACTTAGTCTAGTAATTAATAAAAGTAAGGTAATAGGGGAGGGGCTTGACCAGAATACTATTTTTTACAAATACTTCAACCGCATCTTCCTACAGCAATTCCCTAAAAACTTTACATCCTTCTCTATTCATGCCAACCAATTAGGGTGGCCGGAGTTCCGGCGGAGCCTACAGCACTATATCAATACGAAGGTCATTCAACGCGATTTATTTACTCCCGATCGGACCTACCAGTTGGTAGAGGATCGGTTGGAAGAACCATTAATACAACTAGCTGATTTTATTTCCGGTTGTTTAGGTAAAATTTATTGTACCAGCCATAGTCACGAAAAAGCCGCTTTCCTATTTGATTTGTTGCATGACCGCACTTTTGTAGATTTTTTTCCCTTTGAGAAAACTGATTTTTCAGTTTTTATTTCAGAGCAAGACCACGAAAAGAATCAGGTGATCTCCCGAATTGCGGCGCAGTCGGTCCAGGAAGCTTTAGTCAATCGTCATAAATTTTCGGAGGAAGCACAATCTGTTCTACAATACTTATATCTCATGTTCCGGACTGCTCCGGACCGTCTCGTGGAGAAATATGAAGTTATTGATAAAGTTAAAAGAATGTACCCCAACTTTACGGAGCAACAATTACGGGTATGTATTCAGCACTTGCGAGATCACGGAGTTCTGATTGTTAGTATCCAGGGCAAGTCCGGATATAAAATTCCTGACAGAGTGGAGGATATTGTTGGCTTCTACAATCGTTACTTGAACAGCATAGTACCTATGATAAATCGCATTAATATCTGTAACCGTAAAATTCTAGTTAATAGCTTACAAGAAGTAAACGTACTACAAGCTAACTTAAATTATTCCTTACTCCCTGACCTTATTAAAACCTTAGATAAAAGTAAACAGCCTCATGCTCCTTTAAACCTGCTTTAACTTCCATGACAAGTATTAATACCTCAATAAGCAACTTTGCATTTTCTATTTATCATAAAAGTGGTTATAAGCCAAAAAATGACTGCTCAAAGGAGAATCTATTTGCTTTGGCTCAACCATTCCGTAGCTAAGGAGTAGTCGGCGAATATTTGCATCTGGAAAGAATTACTGATTTTTACATGCATCTGCTCGGCCGATAAGCGGGCCATCGATTCGGCACTAACTACGTGGGCAAAATAGGTAAGTCCTAAAGCTCTAGCCCGGGGAGTCCAATCCTGGGCAATCCAATCGGTGGCATGATCCCAGGGACCTACTACCTGGCGGTTATCATTTAATAGCCGGAAGCAGCGATATTTTTGAATCATTTCTAAACAAGCATTTGCCCCCTGCATTACGCTTTCCAGGGTTTGATACCCACGCCAGTTGTTGTATACCCAGCCATGGAGGGCATCATAGCTAATGGATATAAAAATATTACCAAAAGTATTGGGTAGCTCTATTTTCAAGTAGCGTCATTTTAAAAGTATTAACTAACCAGCGTTATATCCCTCCGGCAAGTAAGATGCCTTCACTAGTAAACCATTTGACGCCAAAGGAAAGATATAGGATAAAGGTACACATTCCAGGAGATATTTTGGTCTAAAATTTAATAACTGCTTCAGAGTCATCTTAAGGAAAACTTAGTTATTCACTTAAGCGTAACTCCCCTGTATCATTTTAAAAGCCCCGTAAGTACGGGTAAAAACATGAATTATTCTAATTTAACCATTGCCTTTCAAAAAGGCAGAAGAGGGACCATCGTAGGTAAGATCGTCGAATTGCCCCATATCATTACCCGGGGAACTACCCTGGAAGAAGTACGCGCGAAAATAGTTGCTTTACTCGGCAACCAACCGCATTCCCTGCGGGGTAGTCGTTAATTTCTAGATTTTGGGGATTAATAAATAATTGACCCCATCGTACTCTTGACAGTTGCAACTATGTTGACACAAATGCTGGAAGCGGCTTTCAAAACGGGCAATTACCTGATCGGGAATGGAGCGCTTTTTCATTTCCCGCGAATCCATTACCAGCAAATACTCCTTAGTTTCGGCAATATCGACCACTTGTTTGAGAAACAAGGGCGAAGGCGCAATTAAGTAATCGTATATGGCTTGTTTCGTCTTAACTAGTTCCATCCCACTATCCTGCTTTGAATTCGTATGTTGCGACCGTATATATTACGGTTAAGAATTTATACTGCAACAAAACCGGATAGTTCTTAAAAGGAGGAGATATTATTCAACCAGAAGTCAGCAGCAGCGACGAAAAGGCTGCTTTATAAGAGACAAATAAGCTTTTGACAAGTAGGGCGCATAATAAGGATGCATTAGAATAATAAGACTATTTCACTCTTTACTTCTCATAACAGTACCTATTAGACTGGGTTGAACTTAAAAAGGGCATATCTGCCCAATCTATTCATCCCACAATTAGCTAGGGAGGGCTTACCTATGCTTCAAAATGTTGGGCCAGAATACTTTTTAAAGCGGCCTCGGTCAAAGGCTTATTCAGCAGCCCCGTTATATTCGCTTGTTCTATCTTTTCTACGTCTTGCGGGTTTAAAGAAGTAGTCAACATAATGATAATAACCGATTGCCGCTGCGCAAGCTCTAATTGCTCATACGCCTCCAGGAATTCAAAGCCATCCATAATAGGCATATTGATATCTAACAAAATTAACCGGGGGCAATCCCCACCGGGACAATGGGCTTGCAAGAGTTGTAAGGCCTCTAACCCATTATGGGCTACCAAAAGCTTTTCGGCTACTGCCAGTTTTTGGAAAAGCCTTTTATTTAAATAAATAGCCGTCTCGTCATCGTCTACCAGCAAGGCGCAAGTCATTTTAGTCATGGTGTTCTTTGTTAGTACTGTTCGGTATTATACCTAGGCCTTTACTGGGTTTCTTGATTATTATCGCCGAAAATATACCTGGAAGGTAGAGCCCTCCTCCACGTTACTGGTAACTTCAATCTTACCCCCCGCATTCTCAATTATTTTCTTGACCATGTATAAGCCAATGCCGGATCCTTCCACGTGGTTATGCAAACGCTTGAACATGGTGAAAAGCTTGTTTTTGCCAGACAAGTCCATGCCTAAACCATTATCGGCAACTGTGAGCACCTGGTATTCCGCTGTTCCAGTACAATAAATCTGGATTAGCGGGGTTCGTTTCGGAGAATGATATTTAATAGCGTTCGAAAGTAAATTATAAATAATACTGCGCAGATTTTTCGCTGAAAAACGGATGGTAGGACAGTTGCGGACATCGACTTCAATCTGGGCCTGGGTAGTTTGAATGAGCGTAGCTAAATCCAGCTGCACATCGCTGATGATAGCCGCCAGATCAACCGGTGTGACTTCGGCTTTATTTTCCTTTTGCAGCTTGGTAATTTCGGTTAAATGATCAATGGTGCGCTTAAAGCGTTGCACTGAATCCTGGATGAGATGTAGCGTATACGGAACATCTTCGGTTTGTAAGCTATCGGGGGGCAGTTGATCCGACAAAGCTTCCATTAACCCTTCGATGTTAAGAATAGGCGCTTTCAAATCGTGCGAGGCAGTATAAATGAAATTATCCAAATCCACGTTCACGCGCACGAGTTGCTGATTAGCCTCTTGTAATTCCTGATTCGCCGTGAGCAGATTTTCAGCTAAGGCCGTTGCTTTGCGTTCACTGGCTTCCACAATCCGGCGGGCTTCTACCTGATCGGTAATATCCTGCACCAGGGTATAGAAGCCTACGACCTTTTCATTTTGTAAATCGGGAACGTAACTGGTCCGGATATGTTTGGTAAAGCCTTCTCGGTAGGGCATGGTCGCTTCAAAGTCCAGTCGTTCCCCTTTAAGGGCACGATCAATGTATTGTTTTACTCCCCGGTAAGCGGTTTCCCCTACTACCTGGCGGACCGGCCGGTTCAGCAAATCTTCTGGTTTTTGGTGAAACCAACTCTCGTAGGCTTTATTGGCGAACCGGTATTTTTCTTCCTGATCCAGGTAGCCAATGAGAACGGGTAAGGAATCGGTTATCAGGCGTAGTTGCTGGGTGCTGGCTTCACTGGCTTGGCGGGCTTTTACTTGTTCACTGACGTCGGTTGCTACCGCCGCCACGCTCATCACCTGGCCTTGCTCATCCTGTAAAGGTTGGTAAACAAAGTTTAAGTATATTTTTTCTAATTGGCCATTTCGGGGCAACATGGCGGTTACTTCGTTGGCTACAAAAGGGGTACCGGTACGCACCACTTCATCGAGTAACTCCTTAAAACCTTGGTCACGTACTTCCGGCAGCGCTTCCAGCAAGGCTTTACCTAACACCTGTTCCGGAATTCGGCCCCACAAGGCTGCTACCAGGGGATTGGCTACCTCAATCACGTATTCCGGATTGCGCAGCACGGCAATAGCCACGGGAGCTTGCTCGAAAAGAACTTGCAGTTGTTTTTGCTGCGCTTCTTGTTGCTGACGCATTTGCACTTGCTGGGTAACATCGTACGCAAAAGTAGAAATCCCCACGATTTGGCCGTTCTCGCGGTAAGCCTGGTAAGTAAAAGTAAAATACATTTCCCTGGGTGGCTTTCCATCGGGCTGTTCCAGCAGTAGCGGAGCTTCCTGACCGAAGTACGTCTCCCCCGTCTGGTAAACTTTATTTAAAAGCCCGGCGAAACCCGCGGGTACCGTTTCGGGCAAAGCTTCCGCTACCGTCCGGCCCAGTAATTCCCTACCCGGGAAAAACGCCTGGTAAGCGGCGTTAACGTATTCGTACCGGTGTTCCGGTCCCCGTTGGATGCAAATAGCCGCGGGGGTCAGTTCAAATACCTGGTAGAACGTTTCGCGTTCTTGGATTAATTTCTGCGCATTAGCTATTAATTCGGCCTGTAAAGCGGCGGCTTGCTGCCGGGCTTCTACCTTCTCGGTAACGTCCACAATAAAGGCCAGAATCCCTTGGATCTGGCCAAAGTCATTTCGCAAGGGCTGGTAGACAAAATCTACGTATCGTTGCTTAAGTTTTCCCGTGTTCGGATCATAAAGTCGCAGAGATTTTTCGGTTCCTACAAAAGGAAAGCCAGTAGCATACACCTGGTCTAATAAACTAACAAAACCTTGCTCGGCTAATTCCGGAAAAACTTCGGTCACGGTTAGCCCTAATTGGGCGCGATCACCCGACAGAGCCAGGTAAGGATCATTGAAAAAATTATAGCGATGTTCCGGTCCCTCTAATGTGGCAATAGCGGCGGGCACCTGCCCTAAGATCAGCTGCAATTTGTTTTGTTGCTCGCGCAATTGTTCCCGTTGCAGCTCTGTTTTCTGGAGGGCCGCGTGTAAGGCGAGAGTGCGATCATCTACCCGGGCTTCTAGTACCTGATTGAGTTGTTTTAAGGCGTGCTGAGCCTTTTCCAATTTCTGGTTGGTGGAAGTAAGTTCCTGGTTGGTAACTTGCAGTTCTTCGTTTATAGCCTGCAATTCTTTATTCAGGGTTTGAACTTCTTGCCGGCTTATATCTACCTGGCGACGAGCCGCTACCTGGGCGGTTACTTCATAAGCAAAGACTATAATTCCATCTACTTCACCGGCTAAATTGCGCGTAGCCTGGTAGATGAAATTATAATAGTTTTCTCCTAGTTCTTGACCCGTATTTTCATGATCGAGCTGCACGAGCATCTCATTGGCGTAGTAGGTCTCGCCAGTACGATATACTTTATGGAGTAAACCAAAAATAGGTTGACCAACAAGTTCCGGCATGACTTCGGCAATCGGTTTACCGACTAAGGGGCGTTCGCCTACTAACTGCTGATAAGGCGGATTCACGAATTTAAAAACGTGCTCGGGTCCCTGGAAAATACAGATGAGAGCCGGTGCTTGCATTAAGATATTATGCAGTTGCTGCTCTTGTAGATCAGCTTGCGCATGCGCAGCTTTTTCGCGGGATTCACTCTGGGAAAGTTTTTTTTCAGCCAGTACCGCCGCGGTTACATTGACAACCGAATGGATAATCTGGTACACTTGCCCCTGCGCATCTAATACCGGGATATTGCGGGTTAACCAGTGGCGTTCCACAAAGTGACCAGCTTTTTCCGGATCGGGTACATCGTACTGTTGGCGGGCCAATTCGTGGGGCTTACCCGTGGCTATTACTTGTTCTAAAGAAGCCCGCACATTCGTCTTTCCTTTCGCTTCCGGAGCTTCGGGGTTGTCCGGAAAAAGCTCGAATATATGATGCCCAACTAAGTCTTCCCGTTTCGTGAGGGTTGCCTCCAGGTAAGCATCCGATACGGCTTCCATAATTAAATCGCGGGAGAGAAGTAAGTAAGCGCCGGGCAAAGAGTTGAAGACCGCCAATAAGTTGGGCGGCGGAGAGTAAAGATCAGACATTGAAATCAACTTATAAGTTAGGGAGTAAAGGTATTAGGGTAGTGGCTGCTATTATAGAACGGTATAACGGAATATGGTTCTCTTTTGCTGCAAAAACAAGTTAAATAAGCTAACTTTTAGGAAAGATTCTATCTTACGAAAAGACTACTTTCTTGAGATAAATTAAAGCTGTTTTACATATTGGTACTTATAGGACCTAATTAGCCGA
Organism: Adhaeribacter radiodurans; assembly: GCF_014075995.1. NCBI lineage: Bacteria > Pseudomonadati > Bacteroidota > Cytophagia > Cytophagales > Hymenobacteraceae > Adhaeribacter > Adhaeribacter radiodurans. The sequence continues at coordinate 104,328 of NZ_CP055152.1, forward strand.
GTAGGAGGGGACTACAAAGCTTTTGAAAAGGAGGTGTCTTCTTTTTAATTTGTTGCCTATTTCTATCCGTTGGTCACCAATAGCACGCTTTATTTGGAGAACCTTAAGCGGCAGGCTAAACTAATCGTTTAAATCGAAGGCGGGATTGTAAACGATTTCCCATAGGTGTTGGTCTAGGTCCTGGAAATATCCCGCATAACCCCCATAAAAAGTATTTTGGGCGGATTTTACAATGGTTGCTCCCGCGCTTTTGGCCTGCTCCATCACCGCATCTACTTCTGCTTTGCTAGCAACATTGTGACCTAGGGTGAAATCAGTGACCGCGGGTTCGTTAGGTTTTAACTGCGTATCGTGCGCCAAGCTTGTTCTAGGCCATAGGGCTAGTTTTAGCCCATTTTGTAAATCAAAAAAAGCGACGGCCCCGTATTCAAATTCTTTACCGATAATCCCTTGGGTTGGTAATCCCAGTCCATCTCGGTAAAAGGCAACGGCTTTCTCTAAGTCGTTTACGGCTAATGTCACTACAGAGATTCTAGGTTGCATTCTTTCCTGGTTTAACTACACGCTTAAAGATAGCAGTTACTAAATCAAGGAATATACTATTCGCCATGGCAGAAAGGATTATTTTTCATAGATTGGTAAAGTGCCAATATATAGGTTGCAAAGAATGGCTATTAGAGTGCTGCAAATTCCCTTTTTCAGATAACGAATTATATGTTAAATAGGAAGGGTTTTCTAGCTTTTGTACAATTAATGAATTAATGCTAAAGTATTGGTGAAGTTGTAGCATTTGAAAAACGTCCGTTCCAATTAGCTGCAATAGCAAAATAGCGATATATCGTTGAATGCTCCAACCCCCAGCCATAATTTCATAAACACCCGGTTAGCTGCAGTCCTTTATATTTCAAACCTCACACCACTCTCACTTTCCGCATATTTCCATAATTGTTTAGCTAATTCCTTATCGTTCATTGCCCTGGTGCTGTGTTTAGATAAAGCCGGATAACCCGAATATTCATTCGCTCCATCAGGACCATAAAATTCACCACCCATTACGGATGCGTCTGTAGCTGCAAAAAGTGAAGGTAATGCACCTTGCCAGGGCTGCATCACTTCATCAAATTCAGCGAACATTCCTTCTAATTGCTCACCGGGAATATGACGTTGTAAATCTGTTCGTGTAACGCCGGGATGCGAAGCTGCGGAAATCATTTTTAAATCCGCTGCTTTTATTTTTCTGTCTAATTCATAGGTAAACAGAATGTCTGCCAACTTGCTTATGGCATAAGACTGCCATGCGTTGTACGGCTTTTCTAATTTCAAATTATCAAAATCAATATTATCCGTTAATGTTGCTGCACCGCTTGAAAGTGTTACCACACGGGCATTTGAAGCCTTTTTTAATAATGGAAACAAATGTCCTGTTAAAGCAAAATGCCCTAAAAAATTTACCCCAAACTGCAACTCATACCCCTTATCGGTTTTTGATGCTGGTGGTATCATCACGCCAGCATTGTTTACTAAAATGTCAAGTTTTGAATGTCTATTTTTAAATCCATCTGCAAAAGATTTTATCTGAGTAGTATGTGCTAAATTCAGAATGCCGATTTCTAAACTTCCATTTCCTTTTGTAGATGATGTAATCTTCTCAATGGCTACCTCAATTTTATTTTGGTCTCTTGCAGCAATGGTAACATTTGCTCCTTTTTCATATAAAGCCTTTGCCGTTTCGTAACCGATACCGGTATTTGCTCCGGTTACAATAGCTGTTTTGCCTGTCAAATCAGGCATATTTTCTTTAGTCCACATAAGTTTGTTATCTAATCTTGTTTATTCACTAGGCCCGATAACCCGAATTCTTTTTCTTTCCAATAAAAAATCACAGGTCGTTACACCTGCGATTTTCTATTAGGATTGTCTTATGCCAAACTTTGTCCTATCAGCAGATGGGTGCTTAGTACAACCCTGTTCCATAGATTGATGGTAATAACGGCCGTTATAATATCTGCAATTTGTGTTTCGCTAAAGAATTGTAAGGCGTTTGTATAAGTGTCGTCCGCTAATCCATTTTGATGGATTAACGTTATCTCTTCCGTGATAGCCAACACTGCTTTTTCTTCTTCCGTAAAAATACCTTCGGCTTCTCGCCAGGCATTCAGCAAAAAAATACGCTGGGTCGTTTCACCATTTTTAATGGCGTCTTGCGTATGGATGTTGATACAATAGGCACACCCGTTGATTTGTGAAGCACGGATTTTAATAAGTTCTTTGGTCGTTTTGGATATAGAACACTGTGAAAGATAGGTTTCTAAACCAATCATTGCCTTTAGCGCATTGGGAGCTGCTGCTTTAATGTTGAATCGTTTTTGCATTGCCTAATTCTTTTAAAATTGTTCAATGCAAAGCTGGCAAATGAGAAAATGAAAAATCTTAAACTGGTTTAAGAAATACGCTTTTTACGAATTTCACTTAGATATTCGGGTGTGAATCCCAAATAGGAAGCGAGTAAGTACTGGGGAATACGTTGTGCAAATTCGGGATACCTTTCAATTGATTGAAAATAAAACTCTTCTTTGGAAAGGGAGTAAAGATATTTAATACGCATTTGGGCTGCGGCGTAAGCCCGCTGGTAAACAAAACGGAAATAGCGTTCCATACCCGGAAATGCTTTTACCAGTTTTTCCTGATTGTCTTGTGTGATACAAAGAATCTTAGATTTTTCTACTGCTTGGATATAAAATTGGGAAGAGATCTTGCGTTCGTAAGCAATGTTGTCGGTCATCCACCAAGTTTCTATGGCAAATTCGGTGGTTTGTTCCATGCCTTTTTCATTGATGTAAAACTTTCGTAGCAAGCCGCTTAGTACAAAATAATGGTGTCTGCAAATTTGTCCTTCCTCTAGTAAGTTTTCTTTTTTAGCTACATCTTTGAGGTCAAAGAATTTTTGAATTTCATCAAATTCATCGTTAGAAGCTTCTGCGAATTTGTTTATATGTTCTTTGAAAGTATTCAACATTTGGGCTTTAAAAGTGCTGGTTGTAAGATTGCAGGTAACGGACTAGGCTTTGCGGTGGCGCAGCTACCGTATAGATGTGGTTAGGAGTAGAATTTTTTTTAATTAAGCTTATACTGATCTTTTAACACCTGAATTTGATCGTAATCCTAAACTTCCAGGAGATAGGATGTATTTCCTTTTGAAGTTTCCTCAAATCTTACTTTAGCTAAATACCATTCTTTTAGTATCCTCTTCAAATCTTCCTTGTGTTGCTCTGATTTAATCCAAAAGGCAAATTGGTATTTTACATTATTATAAGTGAATTCTAAGTTATTATCCGTACCATTTTTGTAGGTTATAGTCGAGGTCGAAATAACTTCCTCTCCAAATAGATGTTTGATATCTATTCTAATATCTGTTATTTCATTTAAAGTAAATACAGTTTCACCAACCTGAATGGAGGTTTTACATAGTTTTAGCTGCTTTTGGAATCTTCCATCTAATCTTTCTTGACCCTGTTTAAAATAGTGCCATTTCCAATAAAAGATAATAGACGTAATAAATGGAATGATGGAGTAGATAGACCTCAATTCTAAAATATAAAATATTACCACTATTCCGAAAAAGATAAAACACAAAAGCATGTACCTTTCTTCCAGGTAGGACTTATCCTTTTTTTGATATGTTACACTCTCAAACATTTTTAATCCTAACGGACTTGGCTAAGGCACGCCTTAGTGTGCTTTAGGCTTTGTTGGGTGAAGTTGTTATTGATTTACTTTATCAATTTTAAACTTTCTATTGATGTGTCCTTATTACTTTTTAATTAAAATCCTTCTTACTAACAAATAGAGAGACAATGCCAGAAGCAGCATTGTCATTAGGCTAAAAATGTACAACCGCTGTTTATCATTGAACACAACTATAAAGATAATCGAAAGTGTGGCAACACACCCAATCAATACCATTACATCTTTTAAAGAGTAAACCTTAAACTTTATAAGGGCATATATCTTTGCATAAACATAAAATGGTAGCCAAAAAGAAATAAGGACAGATATGTAGAGCAGAGCTTCTGATTTAATAATGTCACTTAATGATATTGCCAAGGCTCTATTATTTTTAAATATTCAGTTACACCCAACGTTTTGCGGCTTGCCGAAGGCGGGGTTTTTTAGCACAAAAGTTCAATAGAATTACTACTATTGAACCTTGCAGAAATGTTTAATAGAAGCACTTCAGCCCCGCTTTTGGCAAACCCTTGTTGTGTGCTGGGCTTCTTCGTCAGTCTAAGCTTAATTTATTTCCACGCTGTTTTAAACATAGGAAGCCTGTCCAAATTCCTTTACAGAACTTTGACAGGCTGCCATTTTATAATAATTGTGGTGTATTTATTTAGCCGCTAAAACGTCCAATTTCTCAATAGATGGTGCAGTAGCCAACAATTCAGGTGCATTTTCCATTAACGCCTTTGCAATCTTGCCACCAAGATGTGCTTCTCTGCCTTCTTCATCTGAAAAAGTGTCAAAAATGCCAAATGTAGAAGCGTCAATACGGAACGCATACCATGTAATAGTACGCGCTTCTTCATTAGCAAGTGGCAATGCACTTGTAATAAACTCTTCAACATTTTTTTCTTTTCCACGTTTTGCTTCTAGTCGAACTAATAATCCTAATTTTTTCATGTCTTTTTAATTCTAAATTAAAACAATTTTCTTTTAACAAATGTAGCTCATTTAAGATTGTGAGGCTTTTTTATTTAGTTCAAAAACTTATGAAAAAAGGTCAAGTTTTCATAATGTTTTTTGGACTGTAACCAAATTCATTTTTAAAGGCTGTGCTAAAATTTGATAAGCTGTCATAACCAAAGTCCATATAGATTTCTGATGGTGTCGCTTCATTATTAAGCAATAATTTTTTGGCTTTGTTGAGCCGTTTTAGTTGAAACCATTTTCCTGGAGACTCTTGATATACTTGTATAAATTTTCGCTTAAAAGTAGACAGGCTCATATTGCATAGAAAAGCGACCTCATCAATATTCAAACTCGTGTACAGATTTTTTTCAATGACCATTTTAAAAGATAATTCTCTTTCATTGATTAACAATGAATGTAGATAAACAAAAAAAAATTGCCCATACTTATCAGCCAGATACAGCATAATTTCTTCAAATTTCAATTCCAGAATCTTTTGAGAGATTGTTTGATTCAAGCCATGAATTTGTTGAATAGAATTAATAAAATGCATAATAAAATTGTCTTTTTCTATAAGGAAATAAGGACTACTGGTGGCTGCTTTATTAAAATCATTTGGGTTAAATAAATGCCCATATTTCAATAAAAAATTATTAATGTTTTTTTGAGAAAAGAAAAAGAGTAGGCAACTATAACTATTTGCCCCTATAATTTCTGTTGTTAAAAAATTTCCCGATGCAAGGAGTAAGGATTGTGTATCATCTATCGAAACGATGTCATTTGAAAAGTGAATGTTCTTTTGTCCGTCCAACAAAAAACTGAATACATTTTTGTTTAGGTTAATCTTATTTTTGGAAACATGTTTATACACTTCGTAGTTAGTAATTTGTAGGTCTGATGTCTCCGTGTAGTTATTTTCAAATAAATGTTCTGGAAAATTTGTAATGTCCATAATATTGTTGTCTTAAAAAACATTTTGGTATGGCAAACATATTAATTTTTATTTCAAAAATTGTTTGCTAAAGTTTGGATGAATAGGTCGTTTAGCCTTGCACACAACGGCTCTGCTAAACGACGGTTGAGGCCGTCGGCCGAGACTGACGTTTAGGTTTGGTGTGTGCCCAGCATGGCACGGGTAATATTTCGAAAGAAAGATACTCAGATTATCCAGAGGGTGCAAGTCCCTTATCGGCGAGTTGGTGCAGCCGATTAGTAAGCCGCAAGGTGGTTGGAGGTAACTCCAGCATTGAAGGAAGCGGGACTACAAACTTCTGAACGGACGAACAGAAACGGCATAAGAGGCACCGAGTCGTGGGTAAGCAAGCACCTCTTTGTAAAGCCCTTGACCAACAAACGACTTGGTGTAGATGCCGCTGGATTAGAAGGAAGGATAAGTGTCTTACCTGGGGAGGTCTCCCCACTACGGGTTAGCTAGGGAGAAGTCAGCAGCGGCCATAGTAGTCACGGGAAACGAGCCGTAAGCACTACGGAGGTCTCACCACGTGATGAAGGGCCAAACGTTAAGTTTGTTCCCAATGTGGTAAGGAGGCGAGTCCAGTCTTACCTTAAGCGGAACAAGGATTACCCTTAAAGTAGTAAGATGATTGAGAAAGTACTCCACCGGGGCAACCTGCTCCAGGCTTACCGCCAAGTGCGGGCCAACCAAGGTTCGGCCGGGGTGGACGGTATGCCCGTGAGTAGATTAGCCGCATACCTGCAAGTCAGCAAAGATCGGATTGTCACGGCTATTGCGAATGGCAGCTACCTTCCTCAGCCCATCTTAGGAGTAGAAATACCCAAGAGCAACGGTCAGAAACGCCTGTTAGGCATTCCCACCGTCACCGACCGGCTGCTGCAACAGGCGGTAAACCAAGTCATCGCGCCCTTGTTTGAGCTGGCGTTCAAACCCTACAGCTACGGCTTTCGCCCCAATCGGAATGCCCAGCAGGCAGTATTGCAGGCTCAGAAGCATATCCATGCCGGTTACCAGCATATCGTGGACATGGATCTGAAAAGCTTCTTCGATGAAGTAGATCACTGCCTGCTCTTGCAACTGGTATACCGCAAGGTTAAATGCCCGCTCACCCTGCGCCTGATCCGCAAATGGTTGCGGGCTCCTATGCTTATCCAGGGAAAGCTAACCAAACGCCGCAAAGGGGTACCGCAAGGCAGTCCGTTGAGCCCGCTGCTCTCCAACATCCTGCTCCACGAACTGGATAAAGAGCTGGAAAAGCAAGGCTGGCGGTACGTGCGCTATGCCGATGACTTCAGTGTTTACACCAAAAGTGAAGCAGCAGCCCGACAGGTGGGCAACAGTCTTTTCCTGTTCCTGAAAAACAAGTTGCGATTACCCATCAATCGGGAAAAGAGCGGCATTAGACGACCAGTAGATTTCCAGATACTAGGTTACCGGTTTGTGCCCACTTACCGGAAAGGGGACAAAGGTAAATACCAGCTGGTGGTGGCCGAAAAGGCTTGGGTTAAGCTCAAACAAAGTCTGAAAGCCATTACCCGCAAAACCACACCCAGTACCTTTGAGGAGCGTATGGAGCAACTCAAAGAAGTGCAGCGGGGTTGGGTCAACTACTTCCGTTTGGCTAGTATTCAGGGAAAGTTAAAAGAAGTGGATAGTTGGTTACGCAACCGGCTGCGCCATTGCATTTGGCATGACTGGAAGAAACCCGAGCGGAAAAGAAAGAACCTGATACGGCTAGGTGTTCCGGCGGGACAGGCTTACGCCTGGAGCCGGACCCGGAAGGGCGGCTGGGCGGTGGCCCAAAGTCCGATGCTGGGGACTACCATTACCCTCCAGCGACTGGTAAAGAGGGGATATGAATCGTTGCTCGATTACTACAAGAAAGTAGCTCTACAACTTAACGAACCGCTGTATGCGAGACCCGCACGTACAGTGGTGTGAGAGGCGCTCCCTGCTACCTATCGGTGGCAGGGCCGTCTACTCGATTAGCTGACGAGATTCTTTAATTGATAATCGTAAAAACTTCTTGCTTCTTCTTTCGCGTTCTCGTTAATATTATCTGAAATACTTATCTGACGGAGAAGTTCAATGTTTTCATTTTTCTCTTTTGGGTCTGATAAAGAGTTAATTATTCTATTTAACATCAGCACACTCAAAACAGTTGGCTCCCTTTTTAGAGATAAATACAGTTGCTCTTCATATTGTCCATCGAAAGTCTCTAAAGTATGCACAATTGTACCAGGTGCCCCAAAGTCAACATCAGGATAATTTTCCATCAATTCAAATAATGAAGGTATTACTAAATGGGCATCCTCATTCTCGAACAGGTCTTCCAAGATGTTGTCCAAAAGTATATCGTTACTTTCAGGTGCATCTTCATCAACAGGTATAAACCTCTTCAACTCTTCTATTATTTCTACTGTTTTCTTCATTTTGTTGGCAGCTAACTAGCGGATAAACGGAGTTGTTCCGGTTATCTGCACTATGGCTGGAGTAGGAATACCTGCTTTCAGGAGGCTTGTAAGGGTGTTTTTACTAGTTAAAGTGGCTTGTTTCATATTATAAGTAATATATACAATATTCTCCAATTATCCTGCCAGCTCCACTTTTTCTTTCCCAAATAACTTTTATCTGAAATGAATTCTTTCTTTAGAGTTGATAGGCTCCTTAAAACGACTATTTGTAATCAATAGGAAAGGTATTTCAGACTAAAAGAAGGGAATATATGGGTTGTACTTGGTCTTTTTAGAAGCCTTAGCCGATTAATAAACGGTTATAAACGTTTATATCCGTTTATAACCGTTTATTAATCGGCTAAGTAGCCTTTTCAGGAGGGAGTACGATGCTGTTTACTAAAGAAAGTTGCTTTTTAGTCCTAAAATACGTTGACCATTCATCTCACGAAACGACCGTTTTACGAGACGAAATCTGAGCCTCCAAAAGGAGGCTTTTTTCAGCTAAAAACCGTATCAAATGACCATCTCATAAATCAAAAGTATTTTTGTATATTTGAGATGGCATTCGTGAGACAAATATGAAAATAGGTTACGCTCGGGTCAGCACCCAGGACCAAAAATTAGAACTGCAATTAGACGCTCTCACCCGGCAGGGATGTGAGCTGGTGTTTCAGGAAAAGAAATCAGGTAAGAACAAGGAACGGCCGGAGCTGGAGAAATTGCTGGGTCAACTTCGGTCCGGCGATACGGTGGTGGTGTGGAAGCTAGATCGGCTGGGTAGGTCCTTGCGCGATTTGATTGACCTGGTAGCCGAGTTTCAAAGTAGGGGAGTAGACTTCGTGAGTTTACAAGACGGCATCAACACGGCTACTTCCACTGGTCGATTTACTTTTAACATCTTTGCTTCTTTAGCCGAATTTGAACGCGAGATTATTAAAGAACGAACCAAAGCAGGCTTAGTGGCAGCCAAAGCTCGCGGCCGAGCAGGAGGGAGGCCTAGTGGTTTGACACCCGAAGCCATGGAAAAAGCCAGGTCCGCGAAAGTTCTTTCCGAATCAGGTAAGCGAGCAGAGGAGATTGCTAAGATACTGGGTATCTCTCGAGCTACTTGTTACCGTTATCTTGGATTGACATTTTAAATTAAGTCAATTGCCGCCATATCAAGTAACTAAGATGATTACGCAAAATTTCCACTTGAATTAAACTTATCCTCTCAATTTTTTCTAATCCTTCCCATTTCCCAGAGAGTTTCCAAAGTTCGTAACAAGTAATCCATTCCTATAACTATGGGATGAAATGGTACAAAGCTAATTGTCACATAATGCAACAATTAGCTTTTAAGGCAATATTCAACGTCCTTTATTTGATTGGGAAAGAACAGATGCAGCAAGCACTTTAGTCTCATTGCTATACTTTGAGCTGGATAGCGCTTTTGATGCAATATCTTCTACTTTACTTCCAGTCTGATGTCCTTTATTTACTTGTGATAAAGCAGATCCGGCAAGTGTCTTGGCTATTGAAGAAGCATATGGATCAGAAAGAACTTGCGCAGCATGTTTAGCAATATTGGAGGATGTAGATTTTTTGTTAGTCATAGGTTTTGTATATATAAGTTTTAACTATATACGAAAATATATAAATAAGTTTTTAAAAGCAATCATTTTTAAAAAAATTTATGTCAACTATCACAAACAATGTTTGTGATAGTTGACATTGTATACTAAGTTTATATATTTGCGTATGAGTTATTTGAGTCAAATAGAGTTTTATGTGGTGATAGGCCAGAATATCCGTGCTTGCCGTATGAAACTTAACATGAGCCAGACTGATCTTGCTTCTAAAATAAATTTAAGCAGAACATCTATCGTCAACATTGAACAAGGAAGACAACATCCATCCTTGTACTTACTAAGTCTGATAGCCAATGTATTAAAAATAGGAGTACATGATTTAATTCCTAACAATGTAGTTCCTGCATCCAAAGATGAAGAACTCAATAGCGTTTTAACGAAAGCCATTTTTAAGACTGGAATAAGTGAAAGTTCCCAGGAAAAACTTAGAAGCTTTACAGATAAAATTATAAACTCTGGAAATGAATCGTAAAAGATTAAGGCAAATAGAAAAATGTGCTGAAGATAGTCTAAGGATGTTCGATTTATATTCCGAACCTATAGATGTCTCCGCATTAGCTAAAAATTTAAATCTTAATATTATCTATCATGATTTAGCCGAGGATATTTCTGGACTATTGATTACTAATTTAGGCCAATCAACAATTGGTGTAAATTCTAATAATATAGAATTTAGGCAACGATTTACCATTGCGCACGAGATAGGGCATTATTTACTTGAACATCAACGTGAAGGAGTGTTTATTGATAAGCCAAGTAATCTATTTACTATTGTGTATCGTGATCAAAATTCATCAACGGGTGAATTTCTACAAGAACGTGAAGCTAATGCATTTGCTGCAGCCTTATTAATGCCAAGAGAACTAGTGAATTTAGCTATAAAAAATACTAAATTTAACTTTGAAGATGATCAAGTAGATGTAATTCAATGCCTTGCAATTAAGTTTAAAGTTAGTAGTCAAGCCATGGGATTTAGATTAGCTAATCTGGATTTACTTTGGTAAAATAACCGTTTTCTTAATGTTATCTGATTTCTCTTTTCCCCTCTACTTTGCATTTCTATGCAATTAGTTAAACTTTTTCGCTCATTATAAAACCTTTAAAATTGAATTTGACTTTTTATACATCTTTACTTGAGGATGTCAAATCTCGTATCCGGATAGCCCAGACGAAAGCAACTTTGGCCGCTAATGCAGAGATGATTTTCCTATATTGGGATATTGGTCAGCTGATTTTCCAACGCCAACAGGAACAAGGTTGGTCAGCCGCAGTAATACCTAAACTGAGCAAAGACCTGAAGAATGAGTTACCGGAACTTAAAGGGTTCTCTGAACGCAATTTAGGGCGAATGCTAGCCTTTTACCGGGAATATCCACCTGAAATCGAGCAATCTGTAAATTTGCCACAGCCCGTGGCAAATTTACAGATTGCTAAAATGCAATTGGAAATTGTTGCTCAACTTCCATGGGGGCATAATTTATTGTTGATTGAAAAAATCAAAGATATGCCTACCCGGATGTGGTATGCCCAACAAACTATCCAAAATGGCTGGAGCCGGGATGTATTAAGCTTAATGCTTAAAAGTAGCCTGCACACAAGACAAGGCAATACAATCAATAATTTTGCTGAACAACTTCCTGATCCGCAATCAGACCTAGCTAGACAAAGCCTTAAAGATCCGTATATTTTTGATTTCCTGACCCTAACTCAACCTTTTACTGAAAGAGAACTAGAGGTAGAACTTACTCGGCATATCGAAAAATTCTTATTGGAGTTAGGAACTGGTTTCGCTTTTGTCGGCCGACAGTATCATCTGACAGTAAGCAATCACGATTATTACTTGGACTTATTGTTTTATCATCTACATATGCGATGCTTTGTAGTGATTGATCTAAAAAAAGGAGAGTTCAAACCTGAATATGCTGGAAAGATGAATTTTTACTGTTCAGCAGTGGATGACTTGTTAAGACATGCAACTGATGGTCCCACCATCGGGTTAATTCTTTGCCAGACCAAGGATAAAGTGATGGCTGAGTATGCCCTTCGGGATGTAAAAAAGCCAATTGGCATTTCTGAATTTGAATTAACGCGTGCTCTTCCCGAAAACCTCAAGTCAAGTCTGCCTACGATTGAGGATATTGAAAATGAATTAACCCATAATAAATAAAATTAAACTATATGAAATTTATAGATCGACATGATATTGAAAAGTGGGCAGAGCGATATGACTCAAAGGGTTACTTGCCGTACTTAATTTCAAGACTTGTGCGATCTACTACTCCTTTAGGTACATTCGTAGAGTTTCCTGACGGTAGCAGTACATTTATTGGGGGTTGGGATGGTAAGGTGATTTGTAATGAGTCAACCCCATACGTCCCTGCCGGTACGTCCATGTGGGAGTTCGGTACAGAAGTAAGTTCTGCTGGAAAAGCGAACAGAGACATGGCAAAACGGACAGCAGATACGCTCGGATATGAGCCATCAGAATGTACCTTGGTTGTAGTTACTCCTAGATTTTTCAAAAAGAAAGATGAAGTCAGACAGAAGAAAATAGCACTTGGTATCTGGAAAGATGTGCTTATTTATGATTCTAGGAATTTGGAAGAATGGTTTGAAATAGCTCCCGTGGCCTCACGATGGTTTTCAAGTTACGCTAAAAAATACCCTCCAGACGGAATTATAACTATTGAAGAGTATTGGAAGGAATGGGCTACAGGACCGATTGGCATACTTCCACCAAAAACGGTAACAGCAGGAAGAGAGTATGAATCTGAGCAACTTCTGAAATTTCTTCAAGGAGCTCCAGCAATTTTACCTGTACAAGCTTCATCAAAGGATGAGGCTGTTGCTTTTATAATCGCAGCAGCTATGCAGTTCGAAAAAGCACATCAAGAAGCATTTGCCGCAAAGGCACTTGTGGTGGATACGCCTGCAAACTTCAGAAGTATCCGAATAAATCAGTTTGGATTAAATCTTATTGCGAAGTTTGATCATCCACAAGTTTTGTATGCAGGTGTTGCAGATGGTCATCATGTTTTAGTACCATTAGGAGCAGATGACACCTTCAATCAAGACAAGTTGGTTTTGCCATTAATTGATCGGGATGGATTGGTTGAAGCATTAAAATTGATGGGGCTATCTGAAACGACAGCTGCCAGTTATTCAAAGGAGAGTGCTCGAAATATAACTGTTCTAAAAAGGCTCCTAAAATTCCATCAGTATCAGTTAGAATGGGCTGAACCTGAGAATGCCAAAGAGATTATTCCCGGAATGTTGATTGGCAGATGGAATGAAAAAAACAAAGGCGATATTGAGCTTATTGAAAAGTTGGCTCAAAAGGATTACAAGAGCTTTATTAAGGAAATATCGAGGTGGAATGATCATGAAACCCCACCATTTATAAAAATAGGTGAAACTTGGCGATTGACTTCACCCCTTGATGCATGGGCTCATTTGGCTGAACATCTTTCGTCAGAGAACCTAAACACTCTTAAAGAATGTTTTTTCGAGGGATTTAAATATGGTAATCCTACGCTAGAACCAGATTCAGATAAAGCCGCTTTTACTCAGTTCTTATCTAAAGAAAAAAAGTTTTCATCATGGGCTCGTGAAGGGCTAGTCCAATCATTAATTCTTATTGGTTTATATGGTAAGGGGTTAAAAATTCTAGATATGGAATCACCTCAAATATGGGTTGATGACATTATAAATGAGTTACTGAATGATGCAGACGGTCAATTGTGGTCTTCATTAAATAATGAAATGCCTCTTATTTCCGAAGCTTCTCCCAATAGTTTCTTTAATTCCATTTTTGATTCGCTTAAAAAATCCCCTTCTCCATTGTTAGAAGTTTTTCGAGAGGTTGAAGGCTTTATAACTCCAACTAGTCATCATACTGGTCTGCTTTGGGCTTTAGAGGGTCTGGCTTGGGATCCTGAGTATTTGGGTGATTCAGCTTTAGCTTTAAGTAAATTAGCTCAATTTGATCCAGGTGGAGCTCTTTCTAATAGACCAATCAACAGCCTGGTGGAAGTTTTCAAGCCTTGGCATTATCAAACTTTGGCGAGTTTTGATGAACGCATGAAAACTGTTCGTCAAATTGCTGCTATAACCAAAGAGATCGGCTGGGCTTTACTTTTACAAATGCTGCCTCAAAGTCACGGAGTTGGTCATCCGACCCATAAAATGCGTTGGAGAATGCTTGATCATAGTTTTGATAAAAACTATACCTACAAAGAGATTTGGGATACCCACTCCGAAGTGGTTAATATAATGGTTTCTGTTTTTGACTATTCGGAAGGCCAATTATCTGACATTCTGGAGGGCATCATTAATTTGTCTATTCAAGACCGGGAAAGCTTACTTTCCTTTTTGGATTCCGAATTAGATAAAATTCAACAAGTTGAATATACTGCTTGGCACACTTTAAGAAATAAACTTTCTCATCATAGATCATACCCCGATACTGAATGGGCTTTACCCGAAGATGAATTAAAGAAGCTGGAAATCATATATGAACGGTTAACACCTAAGGATTCTATATTAAAATATAAATGGCTCTTTGACGATCATTGGCCAAGATTTCCTGAAGGAGATGGACGTGAAGAAGGACAAAGTGAAAGTCGACACGATCAAATGCAAAAGAAGATAGATGATCGAAGAGTCGAAGCACTTAAAATAATACTTGAGGAATATGGATTAAGTAAAGTTATTTCTTTGAGTCAGTCTATAAAAGAGCCTTGGTCCTTAGGAGATACCTTAGCCAAGATATCAAATGATGAGGTATTAACAGAAATTATTGGATTGTTGGATACATCGGATGATAAGGTTCTGAGATTCGCTCAATCATTTATTTATCGAAAGTCAATTCTAAAGGGAGAAGAATGGACACTTAATTATTTCGAACAGTTTGATAAAAAGCAAATAAATGACAAAGCACTTGCTAGGTTTTTCATACCGCTGAACCAAACAAAAAAGTTATGGGACTTTATCAACGGATTCAATAAAGGAATCAAAAATGAATATTGGCTTCATATGAACCCGCGTTTTTATCTTTTAAAACAGGATGAGATAATATACGGACTCAAAGAGCTTTTAAATCACTCTAGATTTATTAGTGCAATTGATGTTGCTAGCCATTCAACGGAAGAAATTCCATCAGATTTAATCGTGGACATTTTGATAAAGGCGGCTACAGTTGAATCTAAAGAGACAGCTCGCCTTCATGGTTATGAGGTTGATAAACTTTTTGAAGAAATTGACAAACGCTCTGATGTGGAACGAGGAAAAATGATCCACCTCGAATGGTTATATTTATCAATATTGGCGTCATATGGTAATAGAAGGAATCCACGGGTATTACATGATGAGCTGGCAAATAACCCAAAATTTTTCTTAGAAGTACTAAAATGGGTTTACATGCCCAAAAACAAGGAATTAGTAGAAGAAGAACGCCAAGGCTTGTCTGATGAAGTTATTGGGAATAGAGCTATGCAAGCCTATAAGCTTCTTGACTCTTGGAAGAGAATTCCTGGAGTAAATGAACAAGGTGAAATTAATAAAGATAATCTGCAAAATTGGGTTAAAGAGGCTAGAAAATTAGCCCAAGAAGCTGATCGTATAGAAGTAGCTGATGCGCAGATTGGTCAAGTACTGGCACAATACCCTGAAAAAGAACCAGATTGGCCACCTGAGGAAATATGTGAAATTATTGAAACGGTTAATACAGATAGTATTAAAAGAAACTTTTCGTCAGCCACACATAATAAAAGAAGCTTCTCGTCAAGAGGGCCATTTGATGGAGGTAATATAGAAAGAGGCCATGCAGAATATTTCAGAAAGCTTGCTAAGGGACACCGTAGAAAACACCCAATTATTGCCCGAATCTTTGATGGATTGGTTGATGGATATTTACGTGAAGCCAAAAGAATGGATGAAGAAGCAGAGAGGAGTAAATTAGATTATTAAGCTTAAACTATACGATAAGGCATAAAAGTCAGTCTGGGGCTAAAAACCTTGCCCATAGTTTAAACCAGTATGTTGTAGCTTATCAATTATGCAAAAGTTAGAAACATACTTTCTTAAACATTATACATTAGTAGGTACCTATCCATTACAATAAGCTAATAATTTTAAATTAAATTATTCTAATATACTTTTAACTAATCAGCTATTTCATGGCTCAATCCAAAAAGCACCACATAATACCGCAATCCGTTTTACAGAACTTCAGTTATCAAAATAACAAGAAGCAAATTTATGTCTATGATAAAAAAAGATCGAATTTATTTTTAAGTTCAATCGTAGATGCCGGAAGTGAGAATCATTTCAACTCTATAAAACTCGGTGACTTAGATCTTAACTTTGAATCATTTTTTGATACTAATGATTCTTCACTTGCGACAATTATAAAAAAGATAATCGACAAAGAAAGTATTGCCGGCATAAATACTAAAGAGACTAAAACTCTAATTAGATGCATAGCTTTTCAGCTAATGCGTACCAAGATACAGCGGACAACGTTTGTTTCTTTCCACGAACAATTAAAGATGCGGATTGAAAATGAAGGGTGGTTATCTGACATACATATCCCATCAGAGCAAGAGGCTAAACTTTATAATCTAGCACAGCTATCCAACATTGAAAAAATAGCTAAGAGTTTAGACGATAAGATTATCCTATTATATAAAACACACTCTCAACGTTATTGGATCACAGATAATCCTATAATTGTATTTAATAGCTTACCTTATGGTGATAATGATATAGAATCTAGAGGAATTCAAATATATTTCCCAATTTCTGAAAAATTTGTATTGTGCCTCTTATGTCCTTCACATTTGGAAGAAATTAGTATAAAGTACCAGTCTTTTAATTCTAAACATATAATTGATACTCAATTAATAACTGACAACCACTTTGAAACCCAAATAATGGAGTCAAGAGGTATTAGTTTTCTTAAATACTTACAAATTTCTTCATCTTCAAGATTTATTTATAGCAGTGACAACGACTTCCTTTTCGCTACAGAAGTTTTGAAAGAATTTCCCAAATATAGGGAAATCACATCACAAGGAGTTGTTGGTGAAGTTGGTAAAGGGCCATTACCGCAGAAGAACATGCCTAAAGGTGAATACCTGGTTGTGCATGGCAATAGATTTAACCATATGATAAAAATCAATGTGATAAAAGGGCATATTACTGCAAAATTTATTGCTAACGATTCAGAGGCTATGAAAAGAGTTGAGAATGATAAACCACATCGAAGCGCTGAGATTTATTCAGATGGTAGAATAAATAAGCAAATACCTAACCCGCAATTTGATAAGTTTACTGTAGATGAAAAAATACATTACGAGTTAAGTTATAAAGATAAATCTATCGAAGCACTCTTTAAAGAGATATTGAAAGAAAAGTAGTTCATAAATCTTAAAGGAATTATTGTACAGGTAAACGGAATATATATTATAAATTTTTATAGAATACACCCACTATTAACAATGTCTTTATAAAATTGTGGCTAAAAATTAAGCATTCAAATTCAAATGACCAAAATAAAATACGAATTCTATTGAACATAAAATTAGTTATGAGGACAAATTAATTTCCTGAAATTCAACCCCTCAAATAATTCTTACAGAAAAGCCTTTCTCTTTATTTACCGTATGTATCTTCGCTCACCCAGTCACATCTAGGTTGAGTTAACGTGATTTGTATCGGCATTATAACGAAGGATGTCTACTGGCTAATAGCAACCTTAACAAGTAAATTACTCCCTTAAAACTGATTAGATACATGAACAAATACGGATTACACGGAAAACTAAAAGCTACCAGTGGCAATGGCGAAAAGCTAGCTAGTATTCTGCTAGAAGCATCCAAGTTGGTTTCCACGGCCCCAGGTTGCCATCTTTATATTATTAGTAAAGATAATGTGGACGAAAATGCGGTTTGGGTTACCGAGATCTGGGATAGTAAAGAAGACCACGATAATTCTTTGCTGGTGGCCGGGGTGAAAGAACTCATTTCCCAAGCGATCCCGCTGCTGGATGGAAAACCTGAAAAAGGACAAGAATTGGATGTTTTAGGCGGAGCCGGAATCAAGTAATGGGCAAAGAAAAAGTATAGCGGCAGAACTGTACTTTTTCTTTGATCAGCCTAAGGTCTAAGCGTTATCTTGCTCACCTTCTGCTGTTTTTTTCTTCCGGCCGCGATAGCCACCTCTTTTCTTCACTTTCAATTCACCCGAGCGCGCTTGATTCACCAGATTTTCTAGTTCAGCTAAGCCGCTTTTTTGGTTCGTGACATAACGCTCCAGACTGGTGGTTAGAGCTTCTAAAAGCTCTTTGTTTTGCTGCGCTTCTTGCAGGGTTTGTACTATTTCGTTAATGTTTGCTTCTTTGGCCATTTAGGTAGAGTTTATCCCGCATCAAAGATATTGATAGTGGGCTAGAAAACAGTAACATCAAACGCATCTCATAAATTATAAATTTAACTTGATAGATGAGATGCTCTTTTGAGATATCTATTTTGCAAAAAAGACCAAGTTGCACTTAGTCTTTTCCTTTATCATTTTTAGGTCGTTTTCCGAGATGATTTTTTACTTGACCCGTCCTAAAAAAAGTAGACCTTTTGGTTAATCCTTACTTAGGTTGACCATTATTGGTTCGTGTTGTTTTTTGTTACTAGCCAGCATTGTTAAATACTTTTGTTATAGTAGTTTTCCATCTCCGCTTCAGTTATCCTGTCTAGCGGTACGCCTACTCGGGAGCAAGCATATTACAACTTAGGTGTGGACGCTTGTAGTTGTAGAGAAACACCGCTTGCTCCAGCACCCGTTGCGCCTGGATGAAAGAATACACCTTTTGGTGGCTCAGGTATTCTTGCCTGAGAATTCCTTTTCCCCTCTCGGAAAATTCAGCTGAATACAGTTTATTTCCTGTTGTAAAAACTCAAATATAATCCCTTATAAATTCAGGATGGTTTATTTTCTTTTATTTGAACAGCTAGGGGCATATCCTGATACGTTTTTAGCTCCTGTATATTAGCTGGTAGTCCAAACCCATTAGTTAAAAGGGCTTTTTTCACTGCCTTTATAACTTGACCCTTTACATCCAAAATTCCCCTTTTGTAATCATCGGTATCGGTCCAGAAGAAGGCTCTAATATTTACTGTATTGGTAGCCAACTCTTCTGTAACCACAAAAGCTTCAGGTTGAGGTAATACTTCCAGTACCTCTTTCATTGTATCTATAATCAATTGTTCGGCCGTATCCACATCATCACTATAATCAATGCCCACTAAAAAATCTAGCCGTATCAAGTTATCTTGAGTCATGTTTGTAACTTCCGACTTAAGGACTGTGGCATTGGGAATATAGACATCCATGGTATCAAAGGTTTTAAGATGAGTAGTGCGCATGTTTAAGCTAACTACATGCCCTCTATATTCTCCTACTTTAATAGCATCGCCCACTTTAAATGGTGCATTAAAGGCGAGGATAAAACCAGCTAAGAAGTTCTCTCCTATGTCTTTGAAAGCAAATCCTATGATAAAAGCAGAAACCCCGGCTCCCGCCAGTAAACCACCAGCAACCCCCGTCAACCCGATTGTTTGTAGGGCTAAAAGGAGGCCTATAATCACAATAGTTATTTTGGCAACCTTTGAAACAAAAAGGACAGACAGGGGGTTCTGAGCGTGCGGGGCCACCCTATTGTCGACTATCTTTTTGACTTGGCTGGCTAGCAAGAAGGTCACCAGCAGTATTAGTATAGCAATACCTAACCTGGGTAGTACAAAAATAAACTGTTCCCAGTACTGTTCCAATACATTAAACAAGTTGGTGGTAAAGCGGTTTGTATTTACTTGCATAAGCTTCATAATACATATATAATCTGGGATAATAATGAGCAATATCAATTACTTATAAAGTAGAAACTACCAAACTTGATATTAGTTTGCAAGAAAGATTATGGTTAAACTTGGTTAAATATTTAATTTAAGCTGCTTAGGATATCGTAGTAGTTTAAATTGCCATCATAACGAACAGCCTGGACGGAAAGCAGCCATCAGAATATTATATTTAGCTTTGCTGATTTTCTTTTTGCTCCCGGAAAATAGCACTGTCACTGGTCGGCTCGTCCAGTGTATTGTTAGTTTTTGGCACGAAACGGAGCGACACTAGAATTGGAAAATGGTTGGACCTAATATGAAATAGATTCGTTCTCAGAAAAATAGTTGCTTTGTGAGACAAATAGGTTTAACCCACCTTTTTTGAAAAAATTGGCCGTTTATAAATCTAAACAGAGTGTTTATTCTTATTAGTTTTATATTTATATGAGATTTCTAAAGCAATTTTAATATTAAGTGTCTTTTTCAATCTCATGTTGTTGTACTTTAACGGCATACTCAGCGGCTTGTATTCCTTTGTCATTTTCCCGGGAATATACTTGCGTAAATTCCGCTCCGAGCAGTAAAATAATAGAAGTATAATACACCCAAACCAACAGTATTACCACTGAACCAGCAGCTCCGTAGGTATCACCTAGCGGCTCATATTGCAAATAGATATTGATTCCATATTTCCCAATAACAAAAAGGACGGCAGTAACAACGGCTCCTACCCATACATTCGTCCAACGTATTTTGGCATCGGGTAAGACTTTAAAAATAGTAGCAAAGATTACCGTACTAATTAAAAGGGATACAAACTGGTTACCTGCTATTACGAAGTAGACGGCAATACCGGAAAAAGCTTGTTGGATATAATCGTTCAAAAGCCCCAGAATAACTTCGATTGATAGAGATACCAGCAACAAGAAACCCAAACTGACTACCATGGCTAAGGAAAGAAGCCGGCTAATTATCAATTTAACCCAACTCTTCCCCGGTTTAGCTTTTACCTCCCACATAGTATTTAGGGCATCTTGTAAAGCCACAAATACGGTAGTGGCGGTAAAAGCCATGGTGCATACACCTACTATAGTACTAAAAGTGCCGGAGGAAGATAAACTAGCATTTTCAATAATACTTTGAATTTGCTCCGCACTATTGCGGCCCACAATGCCACTAATTTGGTCTACTACTTCCCCCCGAACAGCTTCCTGACCAAATGCAGCTCCCGCTATCCGAATCATAATAATGAGTACTGCCGGCAAAGAAAAAATGGTATAAAAGCCAATAATGGCCGCGTAGTCTAAAGGTCTATCTTGGGCAAATTCCTGAAAAGTAAGTTTAATTAATCTCCAAGTTGGTTTATATTTTATACCCATTGTAGCTTAAGGTAAAAAGGATAGATGTATTTCTTGAACAGGTTACCTAAACTTCCTCAACTAGAACCGAAGTAAATACAGTTAAGAAAGATGTTTTTTTAACATGGGTATTTGTTGCTTAAGATTAAAAGGTTCTCGTTTGATAGAGAGACCTGCTTATTTTCTTAAATAAGATTCAGAATACTTTAGATTGTACAACAAGTCAGGTTAATTTTTGAACTACTTTACTTAAGGTTAGCCCTTGCACAATTATTGAAAAAAGAACCACTATGTAGGTGATGGAAACAATGAGATTACGCTCCATTTCCGTCTCCAGCGAAAGAGCAAGTGCGATAGAAATGCCTCCTCGCAACCCGCCCCAAGTCATAATTACTAATGTACTGGCCGAGTATCTCTCCTTAAAGCGAAAAACAAAAGAAGGTGCCATTAGCGATACATACCTAACTAAAATAATCAGGGCAATAGAAATCAGGCCAACATAAATGTACGCCCGATGAATAGGAATAATGACCAATTCTAGACCAATTAAGACAAACAAAATAGCATTCATGATCTCATCGATCATTTCCCAGAATTTATGAATGTAATCGTTGGTGGTCTTGGACATAGCTTCGAGGGCGCCTTTGTTCCCGATAAATAAACCAGCTACCACCATGGCTAAAGGACCAGAAAAATGAAAAAGTGGAGCTAAAACTGTACCGCCCATGACCAGCGCTAAAGTCAATAGTACTTCTGTTTGGTAATGGTCGATGGACTTCAGCATGCGGAAGACCACATAACCGAGCAGCAAACCTAATAAAAGGCCTCCGCCCACTTCAGTAAGCAATAATTCTAAAATTTCAATGGGCTCTATCTCACTGGCTCCTTGACGGGCAAAATTAAAAAATGTTAGAAATATGACTACTCCTACTCCATCGTTAAACAAAGATTCCCCGGTGATGCTGGTTTCTACAGATTCAGCAATACCTGCTTTTTTTAAGATAGATAAAACGGCAATCGGATCAGTAGGGGAAATAAGGGCACCAAACAAAAGACAGTAAATATAAGCGACGGGCTGATAAAGAAAGGGAAATAATAAGTAAAGTAAAGATCCCACCAGAAAAGTAGAAATCAAGGTGCCCACAGTAGCAAAAACAATAATAGGGCGACGGACCCGGCGTAATTTTTCAATATCAGTGTGGAGCGCTCCGGCAAAAAGCAAGAAGCCCAACATAAAGTCTAATAAAAAACGAGAGAAATTAAGCTGGGTTAAGTTTTTCTGAATAAAAGTTATTCCTTCCGGGGCAACGCTTCCAGCTAATAATATCACCAGTGATAACAGCAACGCCAATATCATCAGTCCAATGGTACCCGGTAGTTTTAAAACCTTAATATTTAGATAAGCCAGAACGGCCGATAAGGAAATAATCAGGGAGAACAGCTCTAATGAATTCACACAAACTTGTATTTACACATCGCCATGGCAGACGTAGTTAAGTAAGAAAATACCAAACCGCAAATTAACTATTTCGGTTTGGGCAGATACGCGCGGGTCATCATATGCCTTTTTCCTAAAAATGGGGCAGCCAACTATTACCGGAATATTAAAATAAATAGGTTAAAAGTAAGGTTTAAATAACTTAAATTTTTCATGTGTTCTTGATAAAAATAAAGAGATCAAACATACTAATGCCTGGTTTGGGTATTATACGGAGCAAAGATTTGGAAAGAATAGCCCTTTGAGTTTCCGATTCCGTTGCTAGAATTGCTAAAGCAACTTAATTAAAATTAGGTTGCTGCAAATTGTAGGTTAGGATAGCCGTTCCTAATCGGCTGTTAAAACCCATGATCGGGCTAGTTGTGATTAATTGATTTTTTACCCGGTTTACTTGGGTAGAACTACGAGATAAATAGTTTTTATTGCCTATGTTGGCGTAATCTTTACCCTCCAGCTTTTTATCGGTTGCCGATACAATTATGCCTTTTTCATTCGTAATCACGATACTTTGAAAGTTTTTTTCTTTTACCAGATCGTTGGCATATTGGCTTACCTGCGAAATATTTTTATTCAACATTTCGGTCCGGACGGCCCATACAAAAGGTTTAGCTAAGTGCATCAGATGTTCTTCGTGCGTAGTAAGAATCATTTTGTAAGCCTGGTTTTGCAACTGCTGTCTTTCCGTTGCTGCTTCATTTTTTAAATTATTTATTTGTACCGTTTTCCAAATCCAAACGGAGGCCAGAAGAACCAGAAATACAGCAGCCAGTATTAACAGATTTCTTCGATGAGGATTCTGAGGGAGAGAACTATTTATGTTGTCTGGTTTTACATTAGTTACATCCATAGGTATAATTACTTAGTTGTTTATATAGTACGTGCGGCGATAGCAGATCGGACACTCTCTTGTAATTTCTGGAGAACCGAATCTTGATTAAAGATTTCGAGTTGATTTAATAGCTGATCCAACGCTTGCTGGATTAACCGGTCATTTTTTCCATAATCCCAGATAGGTAAAATGCAGCTAGAAAAAATTTCTCCAAAGGATTTCTCCTTGGTATAAATACGTACTACACCTTTTACATCCTCAAAATTTGTTTCAGGAAAGTGCTGAGCCCGATAAGCTAACAGATCCGTTAAGGCATGTAAACTAAGTACCGCCGTGCCCGGATCGTTAATACCGGGGCTTAAGGCCTTAATAGCTACTTCCATTAACTGCCTAAACCCATAATAATAATTTTTATCAATAACTTCTCCCGGCTGAATATCAAGAGTAACCGAAATACTTTCTTCTAATTCGGGCGAGATACTAGAATTAATATGGATAACCAACAGGGGAGTGTTTTCTAAGACGTAGGTGCCGTTTGGATAGAGGAAAGAAATTATGATATTTTCCTGCTCACAAATTTTTACAAGAGATTTTCTTTCAAATCCTTGAAAGACTCCGGAAACAGGCGCATTGATAGTAAATCCATCCGATTGAATGTTTATGAATTTGGTTGAAGTACTTAAAGGGCAATCTTTGGTCAGTACTTCTTTGGTTTGCTTATAAATGCGGTCAATAATGGTTTCGTATTTAACAGATTGCGTGATGTAATGGAGAAAGTAAATGAATAAGAATATATCCAGCACCGTAAAAAAAATCAATAAATAAGTACTCAAGGCAGGTACATGCACTCCAGAATCGATGTCCCGAATGGTACTAAGCAGAAATAAGGCGTAAACAATGGTACCAATGTAAAAACCTAAAACGATTTGCTGAAATCGGTTTCCTATCAGCTTGTCCAGGGTGCGGTTACTTAGTTGAGAAGCCGCTTGGTTCAACACAATCATCACCATGGAAAAGCTGAATACCGTAAGGGAGATGATGCCACTAGCTACCGTTGAAATGATATTTCTAGCGGTATCCGCATCTTTCAAGCGAAGCCATTGCCAATGGGCTTTTATGCTTTTACCCGTTTCGGAGTAGTCAAATTCCAGCATTACCCAGGAAAGAAGCAAAAATGAGAGCGCAGTAATAGCCGGGAAAAAGGCAATGCTGGTAATTGTTCGGTTTATTTGCGACTTCAGCCATTTAGTAAGATAGTTTTTCATAAGCAAGGAAGCCAAATTCATTCAACAAAATGAACAAGCCTGTATAAAGGACAGAAACATAAAGAGCCTAACTAGTAATTGTCAGGCTCTTTATAGGGTGCTATATTCATAGCATTGAAAAAGACGTATTTATTCTACGGGGTATGGTAAGTTTACGTTCGAAATCTTTAGGTATACAGGTTAAAAAGAAGGGTGGACTTGCAACCTCCTTACAGATTAAATAGATATAATAATGTTATCTCTTAGGCAATACCAACTGCACAAATATCGGAAAGTGGTCTGAACCAAACTTTTTCAGGTGTGCAATGCTTATAAGCTCAAATTGGGGATTAGTAAAAATGTGATCAAGCGGCCAACGGAAAACAACAGAATTTGCATTGAAGCTGTTATATGGCCACCGGCCGGAACGCACATCTTTCAATTCGCTGTTTTTTCGAAACAACTTACCTGTTTCAGACCAAGCTACATCATTAAAATCACCTGCCACGATAGCTGGTAGCTGCTCTTGTTTTATCATTTGTGCTAATTTACTTAATTCGCCTGCTGCTTGCCCTGTGTTATCAGGATATGTATCGCTTGGAACCGGTGGAACGGGATGCTCACCATGAAACATGAAAATGCGTTTATTTGGCATTTCTACTTTTGTGTGTACTGATGGCACTGTTGGTTTTTCCAAAAACAACACTTTAGGATCTATCAGCCGGTATTTCGAAAATAGTAGCAAGCCGTATGTGTTATCCAGCGGGTATTCTACTGCATAAGGATAAGCTTCGTGTAAAGGTTGCATAGCCTGCTGCCACCATTTATTGGTCTCTACCAAAAAAACAATATCGGGGTTAGCGTTATGAATGATGTTGAGTAGCGCATCCACATTTCTATTTTCCATGAATACGTTGGCAATGAATAAAGCTAGTTTATCTTCAGGTTTTACCAACTTATGCTGATAAGATCGAACTTCTGTTTTAGATATGGGCGTATATGGCACCACAAACCATCCATGTATAACAACAGATAGTAAGATCGCAAAAGTTAATATTCGAGTAAATAGCGTCCATTTTTTTATAAAAAGCGGCATTAGCAGGATGCATATACAACCTAATACTAATAGCTGCTGTCTTGGGAAATTGGTAATCTTTATCCACCAAATAGATGTGTTATTGTAAAGCGTAGACAGAAGCGTTATAAGAACGAGTAAACAGGAAATAAGAATAAATACAATAAAGGTGAGCTTCTTTACAACTTTCATCTAACTAAAATAATTAACTAATAAAAAATCTATTTCAGATTGTTTTATTTCCTCCTGTTTTACCATATACAAATATGTTATCCATATAAACTTGCAGGTAACGCATTAGGGCTTAGCGCAAGCGAGGGATAGTATTCCGTCAGTTTGGAACAGAAGCCGTATAGAATTACTTGTGTTGAAGATGAGAACTAAATCCCAAGGTCATTCCGTTAACCTGAACTAAAGACGACAGCGAAATGCTAGTTGCTGGTTTATTCGTCAGCCCCGCTTGCGCCAATCCCAATGTTGTACGTTCGTCCTTGTGTCGGGTGTGTTACCTAAACCATTATGTCCAACGAGAGCGGGTTATGTGACTTTTGCGTGGGTTTGAAAGCTCTTTTGCAATTTTAGCTCTGTGTGTCGGCTTTGTGCGAATCGCCAATGTGCTTGCAAGTGCTCCGGTTAACGCCGTGGGTCAACCGGAGCACTTTCTAATAGCAGTACATTGAAAACGCACTCGTAAACTCTTGGATCTTCTTCAGAAGATGATTCAATTCATCTTCTGAAGAAGATCCGCTGACTTATCAAAAAAAGATTTTACAGCATCTTTTTGGTCAAGTGTAAGCACATCAGGATTAATGGCCGTAGCCGCACTTTTCACCTCGCCGGCTTCATTTGCCAAGTCTGCATATTTAGCCTGCTGCATATTGTATAATACAGTAGATAAAATATCCGCAGCTTTTCTTATGTCGTCAGCATGAGATGTTTCGTAAGGGTTTTTAGTAATATTATTTGCATATTCTTTCACTTTATCCATATCACCTTTAACATCAAACCCTATTTCGCCTGCCATAGCGGTTGTAGCAGCCATTAACTCTGAAAGGGCCTCATTTGTAAAAGCATGGTCAAGGCTCATCTGACTTGTATCAGCCTGAATAAAGGATACATAAGCGCTAACAGTGCTGTTATTTTCTTTCACACTCATCATGTCTGCAACATCTTCATCCTTATTTTCTTTTTTGTTATTGTTACAACTCATGAACATAATGAGCAATGTCAATAATCCAAGACCGGAAAAAAGCTTTAATGAATAAAGCATTGCTTTTTGTGTTTTTTTTAGTTTCATAAAAAAAGAATTTAGTTGATTAAAAAAAATATTATTTATTAAATAATCCAGCCTAAGTTAATCATCGGAAAAATGGGTATTTAAAAGTTGTCTGTATTCAACACCGTCTGCCCGCCTGGGTATTGAGTATTTGCGTTATCTTCAGCAGTTATGAATATTCTGTTTGGCTTAAAAGAAGAAATTGTTTTTAAGGAACTTTTAAGCGTTTTGGAAAACAATCCACTTGAGGTTTTCAACTGTCCTACATTTTTGATACCGTTTTGTTCCGTTTCTATCCATACAACATACAACTGCTTTGATGGATTTAACCTTTTAGGATCTGCCAAATGCATCACATTTAAGTCAAGTTCATAATTGCCGTTATTATCATTTTTTAATTTTACAGTGCCTTCTGCGGCCGGCACAACGGGGGAAGTATTAAATGTTATTTTCTTTGCACAAGACTGCAGAAGAATTATTGAACAAATAGTCAAAGTGATGTATAAAATTCCTTTTATAGTTAAGTTAGTTTTTGTTTGTTTCATAGTATCTTCTTTTGATAATTAAAAGCATCGAGGTACTCTATTTAAATTTATTCCTGCTCATATTAATAAGTTTCTAAGTGCGTTTTAAAACTGTACCTAATCTATTAGTTGACCTGCTAATTCTTTATGGCAAAGCCATTGTGTTACTTGCCATTAGAAAGCAGGGTGGGCCCACCCTGCGTTGGGAGTTTCAACTCTTTAGCAGGTTTGCTTTATGTTAGATTATTCCGCCAGCAAAGGTGCTAAAAATAGCGTGGGGCAGTGCCGGCAAAGTTTTTACTGTATTTGAATTAGTTGGATGTATGCACTTAGGGTGACGTACAACTATTTGTTAGGCTCTTTATAAGTGTGCTAAATTTATAGCATTGAAAAAGACTTGGTATTTCTACGGAGTATAAAGATCTTTCGTTCAGTAATAACCGCAAATTAGGTAAAAATAAATTATTCTGAAAGTACAATTGATAGCCGAGAACAGGTAAGGGAGCAGGTTCTTTAGGTGCCAAGTTTAGCTAGTCTTTTTTTACATTCGTTAAGGTAGAATGGTCTGGATGACTGGAGTTCTTAATAATGCTAAATTTTCCGTTTGTTTCTAATACAATGGCTGCTATTTCGTCCAGGGAAAGAACTCCTTGGTTTCGGGCAGCTTGTAGTAATTCTTCCCGCTCTATCCGCTCTTCTTTCAAAACTTTATCTTTAAATTCACCCTGGTAAAACAGTAATCTAGGCTCCGACTTTATTAATCTGGCAAAAAAAGGTAAACGTACATAGGTCCAGGATACCAGAAATTGCAGCAAAACCAATAAAGCTAATCCGGTTAACCCTTCAGCTAAAGGCGTGTCTTTAGAAAGCATAGCAGTAGCTAAGGTTGATCCCAAGGCCACGGTTATAATAAAATCAAAGGCATTCATTTGAGCAAGCGTGCGCTTACCCGATACCCGTAGGATTACAATAATAGCAATATAAGCCAGGGTACCGGTTAATAGAATTTTAAGAATTTGCGACCAATTATCGAAGAACATAGAATTTAAGTTTAGAATTATTATTACTGCTTAGTGTTCTCCTGCTTAGTTTGGGACTATTTGTTCTTTTCCAGATAATCTTTAATGTAGAGTTCTTTTACAAGTACCAGTAGCACCGCAATAATGGGAGATGCCAGCAATATACCCGTTATCCCGACCAATAGTCCTAATAATACCTGCCCAAATAAGAGCAAAGCGGGGGGCATCGAAACCAGTTTCTTGTCCAGCATGGGGGTTAAAATATAGCCTTCAATGGTTTGAATACCCATATACAACAAGAACACATATAACGCCTGATCCGGACCTTGCAGATAGGCTAAGGGCAAAGCTGGAATTAAAGCTAGGTATGGTCCCAGATTGGGTATAAAGTTCAGGAAAGCGGCTATTATGGCCAGCACAATGGGTAAAGGTAATCCGAGCAAGGCTAAACCAACCGCCGTAGCTACCCCCACCACTATCATGGATATAAACCGGCTCAACAACCAATTACTTAACGTATCATAACATTGGTCTAATACCTGACTCAGCCGATTCCGGAAGGAAGGAGTGAATAGCTGGACAAACCCATTTTTATAACTGCCCGGGCTGGAGGCCAGGTAAATACCCGTTATAATCACGATCAGTAAATTTGCCAGCACACTAAGCGTAGAAGAGAAAACGCCGGTTAGCTGCCCTAGCACATCTTTATTGTTAGATAAAAACTTACCTGGTTTTTGGGGCATACCATCCAGTAGTTGCTTACCCCAACTGGTTTTAGAAAGACTTTCTTTTAAATTTTGAAAAGCCTGCGGCAAAGATTGCGCAAGTTCTTCGGCTTGCTGGCTCACAGTGGGTGCTAAGAGCAAAACCGTACCGGCCAGTATGATGACTAAGGCTAATACTACAGCAATCAAGGAGATGGTGTAATTCAGCTTTGTTTTCCGGTGCAGGAAGTAAGCCAAAGAGCTTAACAAAACACTGAACAAGATTCCGCCAAAAACCAGTAGAAAGAAATTAGCCGTATGCCAGATGAGCAAAAAAAGTGCAATCAGGAGTAAAGCTACGAAAGTGCTGATAGCGGCTTTGGAAGATATCTTATTGCCAGATTGCTCCATAACTTAATAAGCTAGTATTTTTTCTATATCATTTAAATTACCAAACAGAACCAGTATATCCTCGGGCTCTAAAATAGTATCCGGTGCGATCACCCCTACTGCTACGGGTTTGGTATGAGGTTTACCAAAGATGTTGGTAGTTTGCTGCATCCGGATAATAGTAAGTACATTAATATTATATTTTTTACGAAACTTTACTTCCTCGATCGTTTTACCAACTAACCGAGGAGGCACGGTGGCCTCAATAATGTTATAATCCTCAGTAATATCAAAAGAATCAATAAACCCGCGCATATCCAGGCTCTTGGCCAATCGGTCGGCATATTCCTGTTCCGGTCGAATAATCCGATCCACCCCGATTGCTTCGAGTACCGTTTGGTGTAACGGAGAAATAGACCGGCTAATTAATTTATTTACTTTTAATTGCTTAAAATTAGCTACAGCCATCACGGAGCCGCCAAAATCTTCTCCTATCCCCACAATTACCACGTCGGTATCTGCCAAGGGCAAGGTGCGTAAAGCCTCTATATCTTTAGCATCCATACACACGGTATGCGTTATTTGATTTTTATGCAGACTGACTTTTTTCATATCATGATCCACCCCAATTACTTCGTGTCCCATTTCCGTTAACTTAATGGATAGAGAAGAACCAAAATAGCCTAAACCTACTACTATAAATCTCATCGTTGCTCTTGGTTTAAAATTTAAGTAATAATGATGCTCTCTGTGGGATATTGATAATTAAGCGATTTAGACGGAGTAATAATTCCGGCAATCAGGGTAAAGGTACCCACCCGGCCTAAAAGCATGGTAACAACAATAATACCTTTGCTCACCGCGCTCAGCTTAGCGGTTAAGCCCAGACTAAGTCCCACGGTACTATAAGCCGAAAAAGCTTCAAAGGCCACCTGGATGGGTACTTGCTGCGGATCAAATAACAAAATCAGAAAAGTAGCTAAACCTATTACCAGCAACGAAAGCAGCATCACGGCAAAAGCTTGGCGAACCGATTTGCTTTTTATTTCCCGGCTGTACATTTCCAGCCGTACATTTCCTTTGGCAATACTAATAGAGTTCCTTATCGCTACAGCAAAGGTGGTGGTTTTAATACCCCCACCGGTAGATGCGGGGGAGGCTCCGATCCACATGAATAATAAGTAAATCATGATGGTGGGCACAGTTAGCCGGGTCATATCCACGGTATTAAACCCAGCCGTGCGCGGCGTAATAGAGCCAAATAAGGAAGCTATCAACTTACCCCCTCCCGTATGTTCCCCAAGGGTATTGTTGTACTCGGTAATAAAAAAAAGAATGGTTCCACCCAGAATAAGCCAACCCGTAGTAACCAGCACTAGTTTCGTATGTACAGTTAGCAGGTGCGAGGAATGTTTATAGGGTTCTCGGTACATGAGCTTCCGCCGCCAACTTATAAAACTTTGTTTTCCGTACCGGTATAGGTTCATAATTACAGGAAAGCCGATACCGCCTAATACAATTAAGGCCATAATTACGAGTTGCAACCAATAAGCAATCCGAAAGCGAACATCGTAAAGGCCATCGGTTAGGGTTGAAAAACCGGCATTACAGAAAGCGGAAACCGAATGAAATAAAGCAAATCCAATCCGGTCACCCAAGCTAGGTATAGCTTGAGAACTTATAAAAAAATAAATAAGCAGAGCGCCGGTTAGTTCAATTATTAGGGTTATTTTAATGATGTTAGCAATGGTGTGCATGGTCTGGCCCATGCTTTCTTCATTAACCAGGTTTTGCATAAACAACTGGTTCTGAAAAGATGATCTACGCTGCAATAACAATCCCAGAAAACTGGTAAAGGTCATGATACCTAGCCCACCCAGTTGAATTAAAAGCAGAATGATTACTTTTCCGAAAAGCGTAAAGTAAGTAGCCGTATCTACCACAATCAATCCGGTAACACAAACAGCACTAGCAGACGTAAATAAGGCATCTATTAGGGTTATTCCTCCAACCGTAGCTCGCGGCAGCATTAAAAGACCTGTTCCAATAAAAATCAAAAGTATGAAACTAGCGATGAAGAGCAAGGCTGGATTAAAACGAGCGTGGTAAAAATTGAGCGTTCGGCGCGAAAGCTCAATCAGAAAAACGTACCCAATAACTACTAAGGTTAAAAAGTTATTTTTAAAATACCGGGTCATTAAATTACTGCCGGCTGGTAAGTGATCAGAAAACAACTGCCACAGCAAGCCGATCACCAGCAATAGTATAAGCAGGTACTCCAGCCAGAACCAACCTTTGCGAATACTAACTTTATTGATTAGTTGCAACCGTAGGGTTAAGATGATAAATATTGCCAAAGCATACA